>JAHDWY010000011.1:3114-12835 GCA_023384315.1 Candidatus Hydrogenedentota bacterium
GGGAGGGGGACTGGCTTCGACGGGTTCGTCGGAAAGATAGCGCTCGATATCCCGCGCCAGGCCGTTCGCGGTTTCGTATCGCAGTGTGCGATCTTTTTCCAGGCACTTCATCACGATCCAATCGAGGTCGCCCTTGACGAGCTTGGCAAGGGTTGCGGGCTCGGTCTTGCGGGCGCCGGCGACGGCCGCGGGCGCGCCCGCGGTGGAAATGCGCGTGCTCGGTCGTTGCGCCTCGTCTTCGCGGATGATTCGCAGCACTTCCGAGAACGCCGCGTGGTGTGTCTTGTTGCCGAAAGGCGTCGTGCCGGTGATGAGTTCGTAGAGCATGGCGCCCAGCGAATAGATGTCGCTACGCGTGTCGACTCCTAAAGGGCTCGCTTCGGCCTGTTCCGGCGACATGTATTCGAGCGTTCCCACAACCGTGCCATATTGGGTGTACATCGTCCGGTCGGTGAGTTGCTCCGTCGCTTTTGCCACTCCGAAATCGATCACTTTCGGAATCGGCGATCCATCCTGTATCGTCACCAGCACGTTGGTAGGCTTGATGTCGCGATGAATGACGCCCTTTTGATGCGCGTGCTGGATGGCTTTGCATACCGGAACGAAAAGCTCCAACCGATCCCGGAGCCCAAGCCGATGGGTGTCGCAGAATTCAGTGATGGGCACGCCCTGAACCAGCTCCATTGCGAAGTACGGTTGACTATTGGTCGTGGTCCCCGCATCGAGAACACGCGCGATGTTGGCGTGGTCCATCATCGCGAGGGCCTGCCGCTCGGCCTCGAATCGCGCAACAACCTGGTCCGAATCCATGCCCGAGCGAATCACCTTAATGGCAACGCGGCGGCGTACGGGCTCGTGTTGCTCGGCCAAGTAGACCGTTCCCATACCTCCCGAACCCAGCTCGTATAGCAATCGATACGGACCTATCCACATGTCCAGATGGGGCCGCCGATTGGCGTGCGGGTCGGGATTGAGGACGGTGTCTTCCGAGGCGAGGGCTTCCTCGTCATCCAAAGGCAGGTCGGACGCCATGTCAAACTCCGTATAGTCCCACAGGTATTAGAACGAATGCGTGGTCCCATTGCAAGAGGCGCCGTCACCGGCAATCGAATGGCCTAACCGTCCAGCACATCCCGGACCTTTTCGCCAAGCTGGCTGCGCGAAAACGGTTTCTGAATGAAGTTCACACCGTCGTCGAGGACGCCTTGGCGGGCAATGACGTCTGCCGTGTAGCCCGACATGAAGATCCGCTTCAGGTTGGGATACAAGGCCAGCAGTTGCCGCGCAAGCTCGCGCCCGTTCATCTCGGGCATCACCACGTCCGTGATGAGAAGATGAATCTCCCCCGCGTGCGCTTCGGCCAGCCGCAGCGCGTCATGGGCAGTCGACGCGGCCAGGGTTCGATACCCAAATCCTTCAAGCATCTTGATCGCAAGGCCAAGCAGACTGGGCTCGTCCTCGACGAGTAAGATGGTCTCTCGCCCGCCTTGTCCGGCCGTATCCATCGCGAGAGCGGCATTCTCCGGCTGTTCACCCGTTCCCTGGTGTACGGGGAGGTAGATGCGGAACGAAGTCCCCTGGCCAGGTTCGCTGTACACATTGATGAAGCCGTCATTCTGCTTGACGATGCCGTACACCGTGGCCAAGCCAAGTCCCGTTCCTTCACCGACCCCCTTGGTCGTGAAGAAGGGTTCAAAAATCTGTGCGCGGGTCGCTTCATCCATGCCCCGTCCATCGTCGCTCACGGTCAATACGACATAACGCCCCGGCACGAATCCAGCGCGCGTCGCGCAGTACTCCTCATCAAACTCCGCGAACCCCGTCTCGATAGACACCGTCCCGCCGGAGTGGTCAATGGCATCGCGCGCATTGACGACAAGGTTGGCGAGTAGTTGATCGATCTGCGCGGGATCGATGCGAATCGGATCAAGCCCGGCTGCAGGATTCCATCGGAGTTCGATGTCCTCGCCGATAAGCCGCCGCAACATATTCAGCATGTGCTCTACCGTCTCATTGAGATCGAGCTTTCGGGGCATCACGGCTTGACGCCGCGCGAAGGCCAGGAGCTGCCGCGTGAGATCGGCCGAACGCTGCGCGGCGGTTTGGACTTCCTGGAGGTCGGCATACAATTGGGAGGACGGGTCAATTTGTTCCAGGGTCAATTCGATGTGCCCGAGAATAACGCCTAGCATATTGTTAAAATCGTGGGCGACGCCGCCCGCAAGCCGGCCTACCGACTCCATCTTCTGAGATTGGGCCAACTGAGCATGCAGTCTTTCCCGTTCAGCCTCCGCTTGTTTCGTCTCCGTCACGTCGCGAGCAATGCAAACATACCGGGTAACGCGCCCGGTCTCGTCGCGGACGGGCGCTCCATTGGACACGTGCCAACGAATCGTACCGTCGCGGTGGTAAACGCGATACTCGCCGCTCCGCTGGGGCGTGTTGGTGGTCCGCATCTCACGGATAAACCGGCCACAGATATACCGATCGTCGGGATGAACGTATTGCTCCGACGGCCGGCCCAACGCGTCGTCCGCCATTTCGCCCATGAACTCAAGCCAGTTGGGCGACACATAGGTGAATGTGCCATTCGGGTCCAACGCGTAAACGATGTCGTTGGCATTCTCCACAAACGACCGAAACCGGTGTTCGCTCTCGCGGAGCGCGTTTTCCGCTTGCTTTCGCGCTGTGATATCCGTGAACACCACGTAATTCACGCCCTCTGACGTCGATACCCGAAACTCTACCTGCCGCACGGTCCCGTCTTTGCAAGTGACTGGGTACTCCACCGGCGGAACTTCGCCCGTGGTCCGGCGTGCTCGGTCGAGCAATTCACCCCACTCACTCCGAATCCGTTCTTGCAGTTCCGGGTCCGGGTACGCCCGGGGCCACCATTCTTCCACCGAACGCATGTCGGTCTGGTCATAACCAAACATTTCGATAAACTTGGGACTGACGTACAGCGTGTTTTCGTTGCGGTCCGATATTACAAATCCAACGGGCGCCAGTTCCGCGAGCGACCGGAATCGTTCCTCGCTCTCCGCCAAGTCGCGTATGCCTGTCCGCCGCCGCTCCCCCAGGATAAAGACATGGGCTACGAGCAGAAAGGCCACGGGATATCCCGCCAGCACAATAGGCCCCACCGCCTCCAACACCTGCCAGCCCATGCCGCCCGGGAGGAGCAGGATCTGCAAGACCATCATGATCGCGTGGACCAAAAATCCGAACCCCAAGAGCGGGACCGGGCGCGCCCACCATTCGTTGCGTTTGCGCAGGTAGCGCAGCGCGACTCCCAGAGCGGCTGCTTCCACGATTACAGCCACACCAGTGACGGCCCCGGCGCCTCCCAGATACATCCGGTACGCGGCGCACATGGCCGCTGCCACCGTCGCGGGCACGAGGCCGCCAAACAACCCCGCCAGGCTGAGTACGATGGAACGCCCGTCGTAAATGACGCCCGGCGCGAACTGGACCGGAGTCATCATTCCGATGATGCCAGCGACTCCGAAGAGAAGCCCCGCGGCGATCCGGTACTCGACGCGACGGTGCTCCAGCCACTGCGCCAGGAGATGGAGCCCGACCCCCAATGCAACCAGGAGGGCGATGTTCTGAACGAGGTCTAACCACATGCAATTACTGTCCCGTACCGAATTCGCCCAATGACCCAATCGTTGAGAGACTTCGGCGACTCCCCGATAATATCAGACCAGAAGCGCCAATGGGCCGTAAATTCCCGTGCTTTAGCTTACGAGTCGCTCTCGTGCCGATTGTCCCCTGATGTTGAATCGCTCGGGCGAGAGCCTTCGATTCCAATTGACATAATGTTAAAACTGTGGCAATCTTGATTTCCACGAACTCGGTGCCATTCGGTAAGGGGGCATTCCATGATGTCGCGGCATTTCTGTCTTGCCATGATTTCCGTCTTTCTGGTTCAAGCCGGCCTGGCGGCACCGGTGGCGCCGATTGTCATTTCGGTGCAGCAGCCCGATGGGTTCTCGTTCGATGTACGTCCGCGGGGCGATGAATATGTCAGTTGGACGGAGACGCTCGACGGGTATACCGTCGTGAAGGAAGGCGATACGTGGTATTACGCTATCCTGTCGGCGGACGGCACGCTGGTTGCCTCGTCTAACGCGGTAGGCCCGACGCCCCCCGCGACTCGGTCCACGCTTCCCAAGCACCTGCATCCGCCTGTCGATCCCCGCGCCTATGAGCCTCGCGAACTGCGGCCACTGTCAGCCGGCACCGCGAAGTCGCTTTCGCATACGCAATACATGGTCGTGGTGCTGGTCAATTACAGTGACATTTCGTTTACCTACTCGGATTCCAGTTTTCGCGACCTCATGTTCGGACCCTATAGTAGCGTTTACAGCTATTATCGCGAGAATTCCTATAATCATTTTTCGATCGTGCCGGCATCCGAGAATTTCGGGGTTTCCAACGACGGCATTATTCACGTGACGCGACCGATGGTTCATCCAAATCTTGGCAAAGCGGATTCCAGAACCGAGGCTGCCGCGATCTTCAATCTTGCGAATGCCCATATCGACTTCCAATCGTATGATGCGAATACCGACGGTACGGTCTCACCAGACGAATTGGCGGTAATTTTCGTGCTGGCCGGTTACGAAAAGGCATATGGCGACGACTTCGCGTATTCCCCCAACGTATTTGCACATGCGTGGGAGCTCGCCACTCCCTTAGTCCTGGATGGAGTGAAACTCCAACCATTTGCCATGTTTGGAGAGCGTCATCGATCGACCGTCGCGAGTGATTCGCATCAGGCCACCATCGGCGTTATGTGCCACGAAGCCGGTCATCTTATGCTGGGCCTGCCGGATCTCTACGATATCGACGACATCGGCGGGTATTCAGACGGGATAGGCGACTGGGGTTTGATGGGTTCCGGAATGTGGACCTCAAGAGGAACGTGGCCGGGTGATTGTCCTTCACATTTGAGCGCCTGGAGCAAGGTAGCCTTGAACATCACGACTCCGGCTGATGTGACCGCCCCAGTCACGGGGCATTACGTCCTTCAGGCGTACGACAAATCGTCGATCACGCGACTTTGGGTAGATCCATATCGTGTTCGTGAATACTACCTGCTCGAGAATCGACAACCAGTCGGGTACGATACGGGGGTGCCGGGTAGTGGTCTTCTAATCTGGCATGTCGATGATTCTCGCGTGCTCAACAATGTGACTAACCACAAATGGGTCGATCTCGAGGAGGCAGACGGATTAGCAGACTTGGATGATGGAGAAGATTTCTATACTGGCGATAACGGAGATCCGTATCCGGGTAGCGCCGACAACCGGTCCTTCAATGACACAACCAACCCAAGCGCTCACGACTATACCAATACTCCGACCGGCATCGCGGTGACCAACGTTCCTGAGTCGTACGCTTCGATGCGAGTCGATATCACGCCGAGCACCACGGGGGGAACGCGAAACCATATTCGATTCGATGACGTCACCCCACCAGTTGCTAGCCTGGGATTGCCAAACGCCATTTGGACCGCCGTCCGCTACACGAACGACACGAGTATGAACCAGTTTGATGGTTTCGAGATTTACAGCGGGGAGACTGTAACGGTCGATTTCTATCTCTACGATCGCATGGTCGGGAATGTCCCCACGACGTTGATTCATGCCGAATCTGGTTTTGGCGCCGAACCCGGTTGGAACCGTTTCTTTCTTTCCACGCCACAATCCTTCCCGCCCGGCAGCGACCGTGTTATGGTGTTGAAGATTGGGTCGACCACGATCGCCAGGGTGCAACAAGATACACTGGGCACCGTGGATAACCGGTGTTAGGTTGACGCTGATGGGATGGGTAGTTTCCTGCCGCTCGACTCCAACTCGCCTTACAAGGGTGATCTGTATCAAATTGCGCTCGTCGGCTCTCGGCCTGCCGCGACTTCGATAGTCCGATCCGATCCTTCTCCGACCGGCGCGCAGACAATCCGTTTTGCTGTCACCTTCTCAGAAGACGTCACAGGCGTTGACGTCTCCGACTTCGTAGTGACGACGACCGGCGTTTCTGGGGCAAGCGTCTCGGCGGTCACCGGTACCGGAAGCAGCCGCATTGTAACGGTAGACCGCGGGACCGGTTCGGGAACGGTCCGGCTGGACATCATTGATGACGACACAATCATTAACCTCGGTACATCACCCTTGGGTGGAATCGGACCCGGGAACGGAAATTTCATTTCCGGCGAAAGCTACACCATCGACGCTACGATGCCCGTTCTATTGGTAGCGCCAACAAAAATCGACGTTGGCTATGAAGCGGGGGTCAGCACGATTACGGTGACGAATGCCGGCGGCGGAACGGTAAATTGGTCGGCGGCGTATGTGTTTTATTCCCCGTGGCCCATTTCGCCATCCAGCGGTTCGCTTTCACCGGGTGAGAGTACCCAGGTCACCATCACTCACAGCCAGAACACATCGACTTCGAGCTCAACACAAGGTACTTTCCGATTCACGTCCAGCGGGGTGCAAGGAAGTCCGACCGATGTGGTCATCACAAAGGAACCCGCTCCCTACGCGGCACCCGCTTTCATCAACTATCCCACTTCGAGCACCACCGGACAGTACACGGTTTCGTGGGCAAACGCCGGTGTATGGGCATACTATACCTTGGAACGCTCCACTGACGGTGGTTCGACCTGGGTCAAGATCTATTCCGGATCGACAAACTCTCGGTCTGAAAACGTGGGGTATGCCCCGAGCGCCTCTTACCGATACCGGGTCCGCTCGGGTGGTCCCGCTAGCGAGTGGTGCACGGGATCCCACGACTGTGTGGTTCAACTTCAGCCAGTCTTGTCTGTCAGCCCGACGTATCACTACGTCAGCGGGCGGGCAGGCGCTGTCTCTGTCACTGTCAGGAATACTGGAAATGGCATCCTGTACTGGTCGTCCTCCGGGTCGCCGTGGTTATCCGGTTTCCGGTATGGAACACTCGTAGCTGGTCAGTTCACTTCCGTGACGATTGGCTATGCGCAGAATACGTTTCCGTTTCCTCGAATGGGAACCGTTAACTTCACTGCGCTCGGTGTAACCGGGAGTCCCGTCACCGTTAGCGTCTCCCAACAAGGAGTAGGATTCTCACTCAATGTCAAGACGGGTAGTGATTCCGGCGGCACTCCGGTAACCATTACGGGCACCAACTTCAGTGGTTTGCAGAGCGTTCTGTTTGGTGCGACCCCCGCGACCATACAGTCGGCCACGTCCACGAAGATCTACGTAACATCTCCCCCGGGTTCGGGCAAGGTGGACGTCACTGTCAATTCAACGACAGGCTCGGAGACGTTATCCGACGCTTTCACGTACACCGAGGAGAAGTCCGTGCCGCTGGCGGCATGGCCTGCGGCGCTGGCGCTGGGTGCAGCCGCAGTTGTCGCGCTTCGGAAACGAAAGCGTTCGTAGGCGGGATCGGAATCGTCGCCGTTTGAACCGTGGCCGGTCGAGGGCTGTGCCCGGCGGCGGACAGCGGTTCTGGACCAACGGGCGCTGGTTGAAATACGCCTTGGAATGCCGCTATTCTGCGCGTCCTTGTGACGGTGCGGCGCGCCGTCCTGTCTTTCTTCCCAATTGGTGTTGTGCGCGGGGCGCTGGTTCTCGCGCGATTGGGGCCAATCCACGAGAGGGTTGCAGATGAAGATTCATGAGTATCAGGCGAAGGAACTCTTCCGCGAGTTCGGAATTCCCGCGCCGGAAGGCACGGCCGTGCGCACGGCGGATGACGCCGTCAAAGCGGCTGAAACCTTCGGGTTGCCGGTGGTGCTGAAGGCACAGGTCCACGTCGGCGGCCGCGGCAAGGCGGGCGGCGTGAAGGTGGTGACCAAGGCAGAGGACGTGAAACCCACGGCGGAGAAGATCCTGGGACTGACGATCAAGGATTTGCCGGTGCGGCAGTTGCTGGTCACGCCGGCGGCGAACATCGCCACGGAAGTTTATTTGAGCATTCTTATCGACCGCGGCGCACGAAAGGCCGTTTTCATCGGTTGCGCGGACGGCGGCGTCGAGATTGAGGTGACGGCGAAGGAATCGCCGGAGAAGATCCTGCGGCACGAGATCCCCGCGGCCCAGTTGGCGACGGCCACCGCCGATCAATTCACGGGATTCGCGTCCAAGCTTTTCAGCGACGCGGGCCAGGCGACCCAGGCCGCCGCAATTATGGCGAAGATGGCGAAGCTGTTCGTGGAGAAGGACTGTGCGCTGGTCGAGATAAATCCGCTCATTGTGGACGATCGGGGCACGGTTGTCGCGCTGGATGCGAAGGTGCTTCTGGACGACAACGCGTTATTCCGGCATCCTGAACTCGTCGCGTTGCGCGACATGGATTCGGAAGATGTCGACGAATTGGCCGCGAAAGAAGAAGGCCTCAGCTTCATCCGGCTCGATGGCAACATCGGGTGCATGGTGAACGGCGCGGGCCTTGCCATGGCGACCATGGACACGATCAAGCATTTCGGCGGCGATCCCGCGAATTTCCTCGACGTAGGCGGCAGTTCGAACCCGAAGAAGGTGGTCGCCGCGTTCGACATGATTCTCAAAGACCCGAGCGTGAAGGTGATCCTCATCAACATCTTCGGCGGGATCACGCGGTGCGACGACATCGCGCGCGGCATCCTCGAATCCATGGAACAGTCCGAGGTCCCCGTGCCCATCATCGTGCGGCTAATCGGCACAAACGAGGAAGAGGGACGGAAGATACTCGAAGGCACAGAACTCATTTCCGCGACCACGCTGGAAGAAGGCGCGACCAAGGCCGCTGAGATTGGAGGCAAGGCGTGAGCATCCTGATAGACGCAAATACCAAGGTCGTCGTCCAGGGCATTACCGGACGGGACGGCTCGTTTCACACCGGGCAGATGATTCAGTACGGCACGAAGATCGTCGGGGGCGTGACGCCCGGAAAAGGCGGCCAGGAAGCCTGCGGCGTACCGGTGTTCAACTCGGTGAAGGAAGCCGTCGAAGCGACGGGCGCGGTGGCATCCGTCATGTACGTGCCCGCGAAATTTGCGAAAGCGGCCATGCTCGACGCGGCGAAAGCGCCCATCGAATTGTTGGTCGTCATTACCGAAGGCATTCCCACGCTGGATGTGTTGGAAGCGTACGAAGCGCTGACCGAGAAGGGTATCCGCATGATCGGTCCGAACTGTCCCGGGCTAATCACGCCAGGCCAGTGCAAAATCGGGATCATGCCGGGGCAAATTCACAAGCCGGGCAAGGTCGGCGTGATCTCGCGGAGCGGCACGCTCACCTACGAAATCGTGAAGGAACTCACCGACGCGGGACTCGGCGAATCGACCTGCATCGGCATCGGCGGCGACCCGATCATCGGTAGCAAGTTCGTCGATCTCCTGCCTTTGTTCGAGGAAGATCCGAACACCGAAGCCATCGTCATCGTGGGCGAAATCGGCGGACAGGACGAAGTCGTCGCGGCCGAGTATTTCAAGAAGCACATGAAGAAGAAGGTCGTCGGGTTCATGGCCGGCCTCACCGCGCCCCCCGGACGGCGCATGGGCCACGCCGGCGCCATCGTCGGCGGCGAAGACGACACCGCCGCCGCCAAGATCGAGAAACTCGAAGCGGCGGGCATTCCCGTTGCGAAGATCATCAGCGAGGTTGTGGACCTGATCAAACGCGGTTGAAGATTCCAAAACCAGCGGGCGGGGTGTGGAGTTTGATAAAACACCCCCACGAATTTT
>JAHDWY010000011.1:12845-15486 GCA_023384315.1 Candidatus Hydrogenedentota bacterium
CCACCCTCCCCCCCCCCCCCTCTCCCCCGGGGGGTTGTGTCACCCACCCCCCCCGCTGTATGTTCTCAAAGTCTGGGACTTGGAATCGCGCTAGTAGGATCCGCCGTGTGCGCCGAGCAACTCGGCAACATCTTCGTAGCCCATCAGTTTCGCTACGGCGAAGGGCGTCATGCCGCCAGCGAAATCGTCGCGAACATTCACGTCGGCGCCATAGCTGATTAGCATCTCCGCCACATCGTCGCGTCCATTGAGCGCCACCCAGTGCAAGGTCGACATACCATCCTTGTTGACCTCGTTCACATCCGCGCCGCTCTCGATAAGCGCCTTGACGGCGTCTTTGTGTCCGCGGCGGACGGCCTTGTGAAGTGGCGTTTCGCCGAAGTCGTCGCGTTCCGCGGGGTCGGCGCCACTGGCCAGAAGTTTCCGGACGGCCTGTTCCATGCCCCAATAAGCAGCGCGCTGGAGGAGCGTATCGCCCGCCGCGTGCTCTGGGGTGTCCTCTTTTTCCTGGCGAAGCATAAACTCCGTCAGGGCGACATGCCCGCTCTTCATGGCGCGACTCATCGGTGTTTCGCCGTCCGAGTCCATCGAGTTATACCAATGCACCGCCATGGTGTTTTCTCCCAGCATCGTACTGTGTAGCGTGCTCATGCCGCTAAAGGAGCAAGCTGAGTGCCAATCCGGAAACGCCTTTCCGCCCGCCGGCACACGCATCCGCTAAGCCGTTTGCCGCACACTCCTTGTAGCGTCCGATGCACGCCACTTGCATTATACCCTCCAAAGGGGTGCGGGTGAAACCCCTGTCAAGCCCTTCGTCGAAGTGACAAACTTTTGCCGATCTACCGGATGCATGTTCCTAGTATCGCCTTGCCAATGGGTCCCCTAAGTCGGTATCCTTCCTTTCTGTGCGGCATTTGGAAGCTCGCACGAGGTGGAGAACGGGTTTGCGCATTACATCACGTACCGTAAGACGTTGGGGAATCAGATTGGCGATCGCTTTTGCCGCAGGTTGGGGACTCGCGGGTTGCGGTCAAAACGCCTCTGAATCTTC
Source organism: Candidatus Hydrogenedentota bacterium (assembly GCA_023384315.1). Lineage (GTDB taxonomy): Bacteria > Hydrogenedentota > Hydrogenedentia > Hydrogenedentales > SLHB01 > JAHDWY01. The sequence continues at coordinate 13,897 of JAHDWY010000011.1, forward strand.
AGCACCGGCAGGGGATTCGGCGATGCGCGCAGCAGAACCCGACGCCGGCGCGCTCTTCGCCGAGTGGAAGCGCGCAATCAAGGAGCCTGCGGATTCTTCGCAATATCAAGTACTGGCGATCGCCATGGTATCCAAGGATCCCAGCACGGCCGGCGCAATGGTCGATTCGTTAACCGATCCAGAGACCACGCCGGATTCCATGCTGAGAATCCTCTCCAGTTTGGAAGTGGTCCTCAATCCGGACCTCACCCAACGACTCCTGGATCTGACCGAACCCGAAGTCGACCCCTCGGTGCGATCCGGGGTCACGATGCTGCTCGCACAAACCATGGACCCGTCTGTCATAGAACGGTTTCACGAGCTGAAAGACGATGCCGACCGCCGCGTCCGGTTCGCCGCGCTGAACGCGCTCCTGCTCCACGGAGATCCAAATGCGCGCGCAGCATTGCGAGAAATGTACTTCGAGGAGGACACGCCGCAGCCGTTTCTGGAACGCATTGCGTTGACCTTCGGCATGAGCGCGCAAGCCGACGACGTGGCCCTTCTCGCGGATGCGGCACAGCGCGAGAACATGCCGGAGGACGTGGTGGCGGTCTTGGTAACGGCCTTGGCGATGTCCGGCGATCCAGCCGCGCTACCCGCGCTTGCGCATTGTGCCGAAGGCGACTATGCCGACGATATCAAGGCCATCGCGCGGGACGGAATGGAAGTCATCAAGGGGGCGAACGCGGCCTCCCCCGTGCCCGAAACCGCCATCGACACGAACACAACGCCAGAAGCGGGTTCTCCGGAGGAGCCTGCGGCGCCATAATCCTGGAGGACCTCCAGCCATCCGGAGGTGCGTCTTGCGCACCACGCAGACAAAGGAACCTCTCCGTGCTGTTTCGAAAACGACCCAAGCGAAGCATTCCTCCCCCGTACCGGAAGTCAGACCCTGAAACGGGTTCGAAATCAGGGTTGTACGCCATCGAGTATGACATGATGCTCAAAGGCGCGGTCACCCGTCGCCGTGGCGAGCCGGTCCGCCAGATCGGTGTTTACGTCAATGGTTCCATCCGATTGGTCACCAGCGGCGACCACGTGGATCACGACACGTACCAGGCATTGCTCGCCGAGGGTGTGATCGAGCGGCCGGCCGGTTGCGATGAGCCGGATAACTCGAAGCAAAGAGCGCCGCGAATGATTGAAGACTTCGGGCCACACACGGAGTATTAAGGCGTGGGTGCAACGATTTCGTTGGCCATGATCGTGAAAGACGAGGCGGTTCACCTGCCGGGATGCCTCGACAGCGTCCGCGACGCCGTGGACGAAATATGTATCGTCGATACCGGATCCACCGACGATACCCTCGCCGTCGCAAAGGAGTATGAGGCGAAGGTCAGCGTGTACCTGTGGTCCGATGATTTCGCGGCGGCGCGAAACGAATCTCTGCGGATTTGCACGAAGGATTGGATCCTGGTGTTGGACGCCGATGAACGGATCGCGGTGGATGACGTGCCGGCGTTGCGCAATCTGGCGCGCGGTTCCCATGAGATTGCCTATCGGTTCACCACCCGTAACTACACCAACAATGCCGGCGTGAGCGAGTAT
>JAHDWY010000011.1:15496-19191 GCA_023384315.1 Candidatus Hydrogenedentota bacterium
GCGACACCAACGACCCCAATTCGCGGGGATTTTCCGGCTGGTATCCGAGTACCAAGGTGCGGTTCTTCCCAAATAAACACGGCGCCCGATTCGAGGGAAAGGTCCACGAACTGGTCAACCAGTCTCTCGAACGCCAGGGTGTGCGCATCGCGGACTGCGCGATCCCGATCCACCACTATCCCCTCACAAGAGACGCCGAACAGATCCGCAAGAAGCAGGAACTCTACCTGAAGCTGGGTCATGCGAAAGCCGCCGCCGATCCTAAGGACCCCAAAGCCTTTGCGGAACTCGGCAATCAATACGCGGAGGTCGGCGACTACGGCAACGCGGCAGGCGCCTATCGCGAGGCCGCGAAGCTGGACCCGACGAATGCGGTGTATCTGAAAGATCTGGGCGGAATGCTGCATCATCTCGGCCGGCACGAAGAAGCGCACCGGGCCTTGCGACTCGCCCTCGACCACGACCCGAATTTGCTTGACGCGTGGCGCAATCTGGGCGTGGTGCTTGTCGATGCTAAACAATTCGACGGCGCTATCGAGTGTTTCGAGAAGGCCCTGCAGCTCGACCCGTCCTGGGGCGAGGGGCATCGTTATCTGAGCGTCGCCATCGAGGGCTCTGGGCGGCTTGCCGACGCCGCGGTCGAATCGCGCAAGGCCCTTGATGCCGAACCGCGCTCCAAGGAGTGTTTGCAGCTCTATATTCACCAAATGTTGCGCTTGGAGCGGCGGCCGGAGGCACGAGAGTTCATCCTTTCACTGATTGCCACAGGGCACGAGTCCGCCGAACTTCATAACGCGGTGGGCGAACTGTGTTTCTACGACCGCCTTTTCGAAGAAGCGGAGTCCCATTTCTCGCTCGCCGGCGCCGGCGGACTTTCCAGCGCCTACAACAACCTCGGTGTCGTCTTGTTCAAGCAAGGCAAGTTCCAAGAAGCCAAGAAGGCCTTCGAGAGCTGTCTGGAACATGACCCCGGCCACAAGGGCGCCCACGCCAATCTGCAAAAGGCCATCGAACGGTTAGAGCGCTAAGAAACGACAGCTTCGAGGTGGCGGCGATCCTCTCCTCCAATTCGCGCGATCGCATCCGCGTCGGGTTGTCGGCAACGCTGTGTGCCGGGACTCAGATGTCCTGCCTCACTCCAAAGTAGGTTGGGAATGATTCCCGACCAAGAATTCCTGAGAGACTGCGTGCAACACCGCGACCACAAGTCCACAGATTTGCCCCGTCCGGGCGATCAGGATTGAGCGCCGGGAAAGTGAAAACGTGGGCCTTCAAGTGACCTGCAGTCGATGCGCCGCACGCCCTTGGTCGAGAAGGGGCGGGTCGGGAACCATTCCCGACCTACTTGGCGACGATCTCCAATGGTCCGGTGACCATGCCGGGGACGATGTCGACGGGGTCGCTGAACGTTTGTTCGTCGAGTGCCACGATGTAGCGGCCTTCGGGGAGATGGCCGATGGAGAAGTTACCCTCCGTGTCGGTTTGGGCGCGTTGGCTGAGGGCCAGGCCAAACCAGGTCCATGAACTGATTCCATCGCTCGCCGCCTGGGGCCACAGCAGTTCCGGGAATACCATCAGCTCATGACGGATCTTTGGCGTACCGTCGATATCTCGAGCCGCGCCCTCGACCGTTCCTCCAGCGCCGAGGACCGCGTGGATTACCGTCGGTTCGGGTGACGAAGGATCGTTCACTGTGATGGTATCCAGGTAGGCCGTGTACCCTTGCTTCACGACGGCCACGAAGTTGGTTCCGGCGGCCAGGCGGTCTTCAATCGTCCCGTCGGCGTGCGCGATGAAGACATACGCATCCGTCGCGCTGAGCCGCGCGTTTTCATCGAGACCGTCAACGATTTCGACGCGGTAGTTGACGGGATCAGGGTCGGTAAACTGGAGCGTGGCCAACGACGTGTCCGGCACCGTGAAGGTTACTTCGCCGCGAGTAGGTTGGCCTGCGCAAAAAGCACGGTAGGACCCTGCCGACACCGAGGTAGTCCAGTTCCCTTCGCTGTCGGTTCTCCGTCCATTCATCCCGACCTGGTTCTCCAGTTTCGCTTGCACGTTCCCGCTGGCGTCCAGGCGCTCCGTCAATTGCTTGAGCACGACCGAGGCACCGGACACCGGTTCTCGTTGCGGGTCCAGCACGCGAACGGTCACGTCATACCGGACGCTTCGCCGGAGGACCACCGAGACGGACGCCGTTGGCGCATCCTCGTCGAGAGCGATATCGTCGATTTCCGCCGGCTCAAACCCCTCGGCGCGAAGAACAATTGAATACACGTCGTACGGGAGGTTCTTCACTACGAACTCGTTGTCGGCGATGCGTTCAGCCATCAGGAAAGGTGCCGTCGTACCTTTCGTTAGCAGCGCGCTATCGTGAAGGTCCTCAATCACGCTATCGTCTGGCGTGTGCAGGGTGATGCGGATCTCGCCGGATTCCGGAAACACGAAATCGTGCGTGACGGACTCGTCCTTCGCGAGTTCGAAATCCGTGAAATTGCTCCACAACATTCCCTTGCGCGCGGCCAACTTCAGGCTGCCGCCGTCATGACGGATCTCGTAGTACCCGTTGTCATCTGTACTGCCTTTGGTGTCAATGCGCGCGCCGAGTTCGTGGCGCATGATGGACGCCTGAGGGACGGGGGAGCCATCATCACGAAAGACGTAGCCCGAAATCGTCGCCAATTCGCGAACGCGGACGAGCACCTCGGGCGTGGTTTCGCCGGGGCGGCGTTCGCCTTGGGCCGCTGACGCAATATACCGCTCCGTGTCTTTCACATTGACGGCGAACGATCCGTAACCGCACCCGGAGACGTCGATCGAGAACGCGCCTCGCTCATCCGCGTCCGCGGCAATCGGCTCGTCTCCAACGATCTCGCCGGTTAGCTCGACCGCCACTCCGATGCCGGCTCCAGTTTCTTCATCTACCACGTGGCCGTGGATGACATCGGTGGACGCCGTAGCCCTTGTCGGGGCGACCTCTGCGTTGGCCGTTACGTTTTCGTTTCGACCGCGGTTCACCCTGTCTGCAGCGGGTTGAGCCATCGATTCATCGAGCAGAAGATCCTCATATACCGCTTCCGGCTGCGGCGGTGCGATACCCGTCGCTCCCCGCTCGCGATTGAGGGCCACGATACCCGCGACGCCCGCAGCGAGGACGAGCACCGCGCCGGCAAACCATTTCCCCAGTGCCATGCCGACTCCCGCAGAAATTGTCGCGGCGCTTGCGCTTTGCCAGGCCACCGGCGCGGTCAGTGCGGCGGCGGTGATGGCGGCGCTACGCTTTTGGAGGACGGGCTCCAATTTGCGTTCCGGTTGCAGCTCGTCGAGCAGTCGCGCGCCGAGGGTTTCGCGGGCGCGTTGCAGGCGTTTGCGGACGACGTCGTTGGAGAGGTTCAGCAGCGCCGCGATTTCTTTGGTGCGTTTGCCTGCGAAGTAGAAAAGCATGAGCACCTCGCGCGGCTCGTCTTCGAGTTGCCGGATCTGTTCGTGCAGCTTCGACCACATCTCGCGTTGCTCCATGTTGGGAAGCCATACCGCATCGTCTTCGTCGGGGATGGGCGAGCCCGCGTTGCGCTCGCGGGTGCGCGCGATGAGGATGTCCGTGGCGACGTTGCGCGCGATGGTGAGGAGCCAGGGTCCGAACTTTGCCGGTTCGCGCAACCGGTCGAGGGTCTTCAAGGCGCGGAGAAAGGCTT
>JAHDWY010000780.1 GCA_023384315.1 Candidatus Hydrogenedentota bacterium
TAAAAGTCCCCCTTTGAAGGGGGATTTAGGGGGATGTTCCCTCAGATACCGGGACGAAAAATGAAACGAATCTCGAATACACTACACTAGGCTCTCTCGACACGACTTTCAATTCGGACTCGTCGTTCGTATGCTCACGGGGTGGCCGGCGGAGGGCCCCGCTTCTCCGGCTTCTCGGCTCCCGTTCACTCGAACATCACCATGAAAGGAATCCATTGTGGCAACCGTCAATCTGGTAACCGGCGGCGCGGGCTTCATCGGATCGCATCTCTGCGAAGAGCTGCTGAAACGGGGCGACCAGGTCATTTGCCTTGACAATTTTTTCACGGGCCGCAAACGCAACGTCGAACACCTCATCGGCAACCCGAGTTTCGAGCTGATCCGGCACGACGTGATCGAGCCCATCCTGCTCGAAGTGGACCGCATCTACAACCTGGCCTGCCCTGCGTCCCCGATTCACTATCAATACAATCCCGTCAAAACGATCAAGACTAACGTGATGGGCGCGCTGAATATGCTGGGCCTCGCCAAGCGTGTGAAGGCGCGAGTGCTTCAGGCCTCCACGTCCGAGATCTACGGCGATCCGCAAGTGCATCCGCAACCGGAGTCGTACTGGGGAAATGTCAACACCATCGGCGTCCGGAGTTGTTACGACGAGGGCAAACGCGTTACCGAAACCCTCTTCTTCGACTACCACCGTCAAAACGACGTCGACATCCGCGTCGTCCGTATCTTCAACACTTACGGACCCAAAATGCTCGTCAACGATGGCCGTGTCGTCAGCAATTTCATCGTGCAGGCCTTGCGCGGCGAACCCATTACGATCTACGGGGACGGCAGCCAGACCCGTTCGTTCTGTTATGTCGACGACCTCGTCGATGGAATCATTCGCATGATGGATGCCGATGGATTCACCGGACCCGTCAACCTTGGGAACCCCGGCGAATTCACGATACGCGAATTAGCCGAACTGGTCATCGAACTCACCGGCAGCAAGTCGAAGATCGAAACCCGCCCGCTGCCCGCGGACGATCCCACGCGAAGGAAACCCGTCATTGATCTGGCAAAGGAGCGCTTGGGGTGGGAACCCAAGATCCCGCTGTCCGAGGGCCTGCCGCTGACCATCAAATACTTCGATCACGCAATCAAGACGACCAAGTAACGCGTTCGTCATTGGCGAGCGGATGGACCCGTCGCTCCCTGCGCTCCACCTCCAGTTGAAGTGCCCCGGCCGCTCGGTTACCGTGTAGCGCGTCTTTGCACGGGCACGCTCGCTCGAATTTCGCGCAGCGAAATCGAGATGCGCGGCCCAGGGGGAGCCGGCCAACGCCGGCATGACTGGCGGGAGGTCGGCGTGGGCATCTTCACCGATAGCTTGCACGGCACCGAGTGGGCCATGGTCGCCGTGTTCATCGGGGCCGTGGTCTATTGGGGCTGGCGCATGCACAGCAAGGCCGACACCATGGAATCGGCCTTCCTCGCGGGGCGCAACGTCAACGGCATCATCGCGTCCTTCTCCACCGTCGCCACCAACTTGAACGCGAACGACTTCCTCGGCCTCACCGGCGCGGTCTACGCCGTCGGAATCGTCATGTCTCACGGCGTCTTCATGGGCAGCCTCGTACTGCTGATCGCGGCGCTAATCCTCATGCCGCGCCTCCGCGCGCTCAATGTCTATTCCCTCGGCGGCTGGCTCGAGCGCCGCTACAACAAACCCATCGGCGTCGCCTACAGCGTCGTCTGGACCTTCGTCTGGATGCTCTTCAATCTGGGCCTCTACATCTACGCGGGGTCCAAGGTGCTCGAAACGCTCCTGGGCTGGGACCTGGAAGCCTGCATCTTTCTGCTCACGATCGTTGCCGCCCTCTACACGCTGATGGGCGGTTTCGGCGCCGTCGTGGCCACGGACGTGCTTCAACTGGCGCTCATGTTCTTCCCGCTTGTGATCCTGTCCGGATGTTGCCTCGTGGAGATGGGCGGATTGTCCGGTCTCGCCGCACGGCTGCCGGAAAGCCACAGCAACTTCTGGGCGATGCGATCGGATCTGGGCTATCTCCCAGTCGCCCTCTTCGGCATGTTCTTCATGGGCATGAGTTACTGGTCCTGCGAGGCCCAGGTCGTGCAGCGCCCCCTCGCATCCAAAGATCCGGAAAACGCCAGCATCAGTTATCTCGGCGCATCCATGTGGTATGCCGTGCTTGTCCCGGTCGTCATTATCGTTCCCGGTTTGACGGCCCGCGTCCTCTATCCGGAGCTAAGCAACAACGACCACGCCATGCCGGAGTTGATCAAGCACTA
>JAHDWY010000781.1 GCA_023384315.1 Candidatus Hydrogenedentota bacterium
CAGGAAAACGATGGGCAATTCACTGGGAACCTCGGGATCGTTCCGCAGCAGTTCGCACGTTTCATATCCACTGTATACCGGCATCATGATATCGAGAAAAACCAGATCCGGCTTATCGTGAAGGGTCAGCTCATACGCCTCCTGACCATTCGTCGCGCAACTGACTTCATGCCCCTCGGCAGTGAGTGCAAGCGCCATCACGTCCAATGAAGCCGTATCGTCGTCCGCCACCAGAATCCGCGCCACCGATTCGCCCTCCGAGTTGATTTCAGCCATTATACCATCAAAGCCTTGCCACGTCTTATGTCGCGCGAGTACCTTGACTTATTGCGAATCGCTTCCTAGAATCACTGCCGAGGACTTATTGGGGCTCTCGCAGTGCGCATGACCGGGTGTCGCGACGCGTGTCTCGTGCTCGGAGTGCCGGCAGGGCCGGATGACTGATGGAGAACGAGCCATGAAGTTCCGCCTCGCCGCGCCCACCGTGTTCTTTGTCGCCACGTGTTGCCTTTCCGCCCAAGAGACTCCGTCCACCCCTGAGGAACCGGGTGCATCTACCGAAGCCTCGGTCCCAGATAGCGAGGGGCCTTCGGAAATCGTTACGCTGGAACCGGATCCCGAGTCCGCAGCGCCCCGGGGAGATGTCCTGACGCTGAAATCGGGACAAGTCATCGAAGGGCTTCAGATCCTGCGCGAAAACTCCGCCCTTTACGTGCTGCAGATTACCGACACCGTCACGCTGGACATCCCCCGCCGTCAGGTTGTCTCCGTGGAGTACGACGACTACGACCCCAGGACGGGTCCGCGCAAACCCACGATGATCCCCGGCCAGCGACTTTCCGATCAGCTTGAAGCCGTTCTCGAATCCGATATCTCCGATCCGCCCTTTGCCTATAACAACGCAGACCTCATCCAAGTGCTCAACGATATCGGAGCTCGCGTGGAAGGTTCTTTGATTCTGAACCCGTCAATCGCGCAGACGATTTCGCCCTCAGCCCGGGCGTGGACCGTTTCATCCGAACCCGGGATGACTTTGGGAACGCTCTTGCGTAAGGCACTGTTTGTCGATTTCCCGGAAATCATCATGGTTTTCGAGAACGACACCATTGTGCTTACCACCAAGTCTGCCGCCTCTGCGGAAGCCGAAGGGCAAAACGGCGACGCCCCGAACAACGAATCCGCTGGCTCCGCTGCGGTCGAGCCAACACCGGAGGAGCCCAGCCCGCCCGCAGGCGACGCGGGTGTTCCACCGCCCCCCGTAAGTTCACCGTAATCGCAGATCTCACTTGGAATCGGGTGCGAGGCCTATGGACTTCGCATGGACCAAGGCAATGGTGGAGACCAGTTCGTGAGAATCGGCAACAAGCTTGAAGACTACGTGCGAAGCCGTGAGCCGCAAACGCGCTCCGCGGTCCTCCTGCACGACAGCGCAAAGCGTCTACGCATTACGCCGGACGCCGTCCAGGAAATCGTCAAGCCCTACGCGGTGCACATTCAACGCCTGCCCGTGCCAATCCTCGGCGTTGTCGTCAACGTCATCTCTGGCATCGTGCTCCACAACCGCGCGCGCGGCCCCTACAAAGGCGGCATCCGCATCGCCCCCGACGTGGACCTCTGGGAAACCACCGAACTCGCCCGGCTCATGACACTCAAGACCGCCCTCGCGGACATCGAACTCGGCGGGGGAAAGTCCGGCATCAGCGTCGATTTGCCGGCGCTCTTTAAGAACATGGTCAAACTCAAACGCTTTTCTGGTCCCTATCGCGAGTTCGAGCGCCTCGCCAAGATTGACATCATCGACGAATTCACGGATCACTTCGCCTCAATGTTCGCTCGACACGAGTACATCCCCGCGCCCGACATGGGCACCAGCGGCGCGGAAATGGTCCGCATCTACAACGTCACCCGCGACCCCGCTTCCGTCACCGGGAAGCCCGACGGCATCGAAGGCTGGCTGCCCGGCCGCGCCGAGTCCACCGGCTACGGCGTGTACTACGCGATCCGGAAGGACATGGAACGCCGCGGGCTCGCTCCCGAAGATGCCACCATCGCCTTCCAGGGCTTCGGCAAAGTCGGTTCCCACGCGGCCCGCTTCCTGCACCAGGACGGCGCGCGCATCATCGGCGTCACCGACCTGACCAGCGGCGTACAGAATCCCGATGGCATCGATATCGCCAGCCTCGTCGACCACTGCCGCCGAACGGGCGCGATCGACGGCTTCTCCAAGCGCAAGCTCACCAACGAGGCCCTATTCAAAATGAAATGCGATTACCTCGTGCCCGCCGCGAGCGGCCAC
>JAHDWY010000782.1 GCA_023384315.1 Candidatus Hydrogenedentota bacterium
CTGCGCCCGACGTTACGGACTCCGTCGACCTGGCCCGTGGCGGCCGGATTGGATCGAGCGGTACTCCCGTGATGCGGGTGCGGTTTCCCGAGGAGCCGGACGGAATCTACGACGGGGAATTGTTGTGGCGGGTGACCACACTGAATGAATATGTCGGCACACAATGGGGGCGAACACGGATCGACGAGGCGGATTTCGCGGATCGGCAGCGGCGCGAACGCAACGGTGACGTGGAGCAGACCGGACGGCGCCGGTCGAACCAGTACCGGGTGGTGCAACAGGAAATCTACCTGGACGACCCGCCCCCAACCGGGGTGCCGTGTCTCGCGTTACCTCGAGACGCGGAACCGACTGACCAAGGCGGTGGGCGGCTGGATATTGATGTGTCGGGCGATTACACCGTCTATTCCAGGCAACGACGACGGGTCGCGTTGAGTTATGAGGTCACGTCCGTCGTACCTGTGGCGGAACCGGAGCAGTTGCGCGAATACCCGGAGCACTTCGCATCGCTGCGGGGGCAGCGGGGGTTTCCGTTTTTCTACGAGCGCGTGATGGGATTGCGCGCTTATGAGACGTTCACGCAGGAAGAGCTTTCGGACCCGGCGCGAGAACTGGCCAGAGCGATCACCGATCCCTACGACAATCCATACGATCAAGCGGAGGCTATCGTACGGTGGTTTCAAGAAGAGGACTTTGTCTACTCCCTTACTGTGCCCGAGGCAGACGGGGTGGATCCGATCGACCAGTTTTTATTGGAGACGCGCACCGGGCATTGTGAACTTTATGCGAGTGCCATGACGCTGATGTTGCGCAGTATCGGTATCCCGGCGCGCGTGGTCTCCGGCTATCGCGGGGGCGAGTGGTCGGATGCCGACGGCGCGTACATCGTGCGCAAGAGCATGGCGCACATGTGGGTTGAAGTGTACTTCATCAACTATGGGTGGACGACCTTCGATCCGACTCCCGAAAGCGACCTGCCGGAGTTGGAAATCGGCGCCTTCTCACGACTGGTCTCGCGGCAGATCTTGAATCTGAAGATGATGTGGTTTCGCGATGTCGTCGGCTACACCGGCGGCATCCATATTGGCGATATAGGACGTTTTACCTTGGGCCTGCTGTGGTTCGATTTCGATGCCATCAACACGACAATTTTGAATCGGCCCATATTGTCCGGTGTCGTGCCCAGGATTGTTTTCTGGGGTACGATTCTGATCGCACTCGCATTGGGCGTAATCGCCTTGGTGTCGCGACGGCCGAGGCGCAGAGTCGCGCACGTTGTTTTCTCGCCGGACCAGATGCGAGCGACCCGGCTCTCCGGGAAGATGAAACGCCGGCTCACCCGGATGGGAGTTGATTGTTCCGGTAAGACCGCCGGTGAAGTGTTCGCGGCGTTGAATGGCGATTTTCTGGCTTACGAGAAACCCGTGGGGGAGATCATCCGGGCGTACCGCGAAGCGAGGTTTGGGGGTCGACCTATGGATCGCCACCGGTACGCGGTGCTAAGTCGCGCGCTCGACGCCCTGGATCGGAAGGCGGATCCGTCCACTTGATCCGCGCGTTGCTCGACCTCACTTGCCCAGGAGGATTGCGACCTGATTGGCTTCCCATAGGGCGATGGCGATATCGAGGGAGCCGTCTGCGTTAAGGTCTGCCGCGCTCAGGGCGTACGGCCGCGCGTCCTTGTAGGTGTAGACTTCCCGTTCCATCATCAGGGGCGTGCCGCTTCCCTGCGATCGGTTCATCATAACGACAACGCGCGCCGACGCAAAACACGCCGCGGCGATATCCGGCCTTCCATCACCGTCAAAGTCATCGACGACGATATCGCGGATCTCATCCTGCACGATTCGCCGGTCGTTGTCCGTGCCTACTTCGATTTCTTGCGAGACTTCAAAAGAGAAGTCTCCGTCGGCAAAGAATATGGCGATAGAGTCCGACGAGAAACAGTGGGAAACCAACCGTCCGTCGCCATTCATATCGGCGGTGCGGACCTTGTGAGGGAGAGGGCCCCGGCTGGGAAACCGCTTCACCTCGGAGAATTGGCCTGCGCCGTCGCCCTTCCAAAGCGCGATTTCGTTCGTGCTGTACATGGTCGTGACCATGTCAACTTTGCCGTCGCCGTTGAAGTCGGCGAGTTGAAGGTCCCGGGGACCCCCGGGGGCGTCGATGGTGTACGGTTCCGCGAAGTAGGTTTCACCATGACCCGGAAAGATGACGATTACGCCGCTGGACCAACCGGTTGCCACGGCGTCGCGAAACGGATCGCCCGTTATCTCGCGAACGGCGACG
>JAHDWY010000783.1 GCA_023384315.1 Candidatus Hydrogenedentota bacterium
CGGAATAGCCTTTGACCTGACCGAAAGCGAGGCGCAAGGTGAATGTCGCGTCCGGATAGACGTCGTTGCCTTCGATGGCGAATCGTGCCGCGGCAATCTTGGCGTAGGCGTCCTTTTCAACGCTTTCGACGTCGTCTTCGTATTTCTTCCGCCACTGCCGGGCGTCGTCGTCCAACGCGATCGCCAGTTGAATCATGGGATCGGTGGATTCAGCGATTGCTTTGGCACCGCCCTCCGCCAGAGCTTTTCGCACTCCGACATCCTTCAGCGTGGTGCCGGTGACCAAAGCAACCGCCCGTTCGCGGGGAGACATGCCGCCGAGCGCCGCTTGCGTATACGGGTCATCGGCGCCGAAGGTTGCCGCGATGTGCGCGAGGCTCGACTCGATGCGCTCCATCTCCTGCGCGTCGTAGACGGGGCTGGGCGTGTAGAGCCCGCGATACAGCGAATCCAAGTTGGAATCGGCGTATTCGGGGAGGCGTTCCACGCTGGGTTTTGGCAGCTCTGCCGAGAGCCGCACGAGGTCGACGGCGATGCCATAGAGATGCGAATGGATCCCCGTGCGGTGGCGCTCGAAGAAGCTGCGGTAGGTATCTCGCGCACGGACAATCTCGTCCCACGCGCCACCCCACGGTTCACGATACTCGGGATTTGCCAAGACCGCTTCGCGCAGCACCCGTTCGTCCGTCTCCTTCAGCGCGAAAATGGCGGGATCCTGTAGTCCGGCGAGTATGGCCGTATAGGCCTTCCGCCCGTTCTGTACGCCGTACAGTTCGGCCTTGGCCATGCGTTCGAACTCCGGATCGCGCTTCGAGAACGTCTGTAGTTGCACCTCACGCCGCCAGAACTGGCGCAGCCGGTGCGGAATCTCCACGTCCCGCAAAAATTCGAGATGAGCGACCGTAGTGAGCCGTTGCGTGTGGCCCGGATGGCCCGCGACCAAGACGAGTTCGCCCTCCGACGCGCCTTCCCGGCTCCAGGTCAGAAAATGCTCGGGCCGGTACGGCGCGTCATTTTCGTATACGCGAAAGAAGCACATGTCGAGTGCGTACCGCGGGTATTCAAAGTTGTCGTTGTCGCCGCCGTAGTAGGCGACTTGCAGCTCCGGCGCCATGACGAGGCGGATATCCGTGAAGCGTTTGTATTGGTAAAGGTGATACTGTTCGCCCCGGTACAGCGTCACCACCTGGCAATCCAGGCCGGTTTCCGATTCGAACTCGTCTTCAATCGCGGAAATCTCCTCACGCCGCGCCACATTGGCATCCGCGAGCGATTCCACAGCCGAACCGGCATTGACCACCCGATCCGTCACGTCGATGATCCGAACGAGCATGTTCACTTCCACGTCGGGACAAACCAGCTCGTCGTCTCGCGACCTTGCGAAGAAGCCGGTTTCCAGGAGGTTCGCTTCCGGCGTACTCAGGTTCTCGATGATGCCCGAGCCGACGTGGTGGTTGGTGAGTACCAGTCCCTCGTCCGAAACGAAGGAGGCGGAGCCGCCCGTGTTGAATCGCAGCGCGGACTGTTGAACGTGGTCAAGCCACGCCAAGGAAGGAGCGAAGTCATACTTGGCATCCAACTGTTCGACTGGCGGATTCGTAAATAACCACATGCCTTCGTCGGCAATGGAAACCGCGCAGAGAAGGGGTAGCATGAGAACCGAGCGGATCCATAGGGTGCATCGGAGCATGAGATCGCCTTTCCTCGCCGGGGACGCAATGACGCGGGCCATACTACCAAATCGGCCAACGATGTGGGACAATAGCATCAACGAAGGTCCGGGCACCTTGGGACTGCACACACCGACCGGCGTCAAGGCAGTCCGTGCCATTCTGTTCGCGCTTTGATCACAGGAGAATCTCGATGCGATACGTTTTGTACTTTCCCATGCTGGGCCTCGTGTTTGTCATTTACAACGTCGCGATGGTGGCGGGTGTCGATTTCGAGGCCAACCCCACGATGCTCAGTATCCCTCACCTAACCCGGGCCGAACCCACCGCCGTGGGCGCCGCCGACCTCATGATCGGCGTGGCTATCCTGCTCCTCTACTTCGAGATTCTGAAGGCGGCGCGGATCTCCCGCACGACCATCATCGACCACATGTTGTCCATGGTCGTGTTCATTGCCTTCCTTATCGAGTTTATCGTGTCCGCCGGCGCAGGTACGGCAACGTTCATGCTGCTCACCTTGATTGCGCTAATTGATGTGATCGCGGGGTTCACCATCAGCATTGTCACCGCGCGCCGCGATTTCGCCATCGGCGGCGACGGGATCGGGTGAG
>JAHDWY010000012.1:0-5138 GCA_023384315.1 Candidatus Hydrogenedentota bacterium
GTCGAGGTTGCGGCGCAGTTTCGTCATCTCGCGCCGCATCTTGGCCGCTTCCTTCTTCGTGTACTTTTCCATGGCGCCCGATGCGTCCATCTCTTCGAGACGGGTCAAGTTGCGCACGCTGGTCTGGATGGTTTCGAAGTTCGTCAGCGTGCCGCCCAACCAGCGGTGGTTAACGTAGTACATGTTGCAGCGCTTCGCCTCGCGCGCGACGGGTTCCTGGGCCTGCTTCTTCGTGCCCACGAAAAGCACCGTGCCGCCCGCCGCGACCGTGTCGCGCACGAAGGCGTGAGCCTTGTGGACCTGGCGCAGGGTCTTCTGCAGGTCGATGATGTAGATGCCGTTGCGCTGCCCGAAGATGTACCGGGCCATTTTGGGGTTCCAACGGCGGGTCTGGTGGCCGAAATGAATGCCGGCCTCCAGCAGTTGCCTCATGGTGACGACTGCCATACGTGATTCTCCCTTTGGGTTTTTCCTCGGGGCCCGGCGGCTGACCCGGCCACAAGACCGGGCACCCAGACCGCTCGAACAGGCTGGACCCCTGTGTAATTGCAAACGCGTGAAGATAGCATATTTACGGATTGCCGCGCAAACTTCGGTGGAGAGATGTGGGCCGGGAGAACGCCACAGGACAGATAGGACCAATAAGACCTACTGGACAAGCATCAGCCCCTCCAACTCTTCTGGTCCTTCTGCTCCTACCGGTCCTATACGTCCTATCCTTCAATCGCACCGCCCCCCGCGCCCGTGGTATCATCCCCGAAAACGGTGTAACCCATGTCTTCATCCGACTTGTACAACGAAATCCTCGAAGAAACCCGCGACCTCGTCCAGCGCCTGGCCCATCCGCGCCGGAAGACGCTGGCCCTGTCGCCGGAGGTCGCGGATCTATACCAGACCATCGCCACGGAAGCCCCGGGTGCCGAATCAGTCTTCCCGGCTTCCGCGCCTTCCGCGCCGCCCGTTCCGCCGGCGCCGCCCACGGGTCCGGCGCCAGAGGCATTGATCAGCCTGGAACAGGAAGTCAGCGCCTGCACGAAATGCGAACTCTGCACGACGCGCACCCAAACGGTCTTCGCTGACGGCAACCCCAACGCCGACCTCGTCTTCGTGGGTGAAGCGCCCGGCGCGGATGAAGACCGGATTGGCAAACCTTTCGTCGGCAAGGCGGGGCAGTTGCTCACGGATATCATCGTCAAAGGCATGAAGCTGCGCCGCGAGGACGTGTATATCTGCAACGTCCTGAAATGCCGCCCTCCGAATAACCGCGATCCCTTGCCGACTGAAAAGGAACTCTGCGAGCCGTACCTCATCCGGCAGTTGGAACTGGTCAAGCCCAAGGTCATCTGCGCCCTTGGCGCCCACGCTGCCAAGACCCTACTTAGAACCGAAGAGTCCACGGGACGCCTGCGCGGACGCTGGCATTTCTACCACGGCATCCCGCTCCGGGTGACCTACCACCCGGCCTATTTGCTGCGTTCTCCGGACGAGAAGAAGAAAACCTGGGACGATATCCAACACGTCATGCGGTTGCTCGCGGGCGCGGAGAAGGCCGAACCCGGACCCGGCTCGCTCGGCGATCCGCCGCCATCAAACTGATTTCGAATCATGGCCGATACGGTAACGACATACACGCCGGTTCGCTGGTACAACTCCCTTGTGGTCCGCGTCATCGTCCTGTGCGCGGTGCTCGTGCTGTGCCTGCTCGGCTCCGTCTATATCCTCACCGCCCATTACTTCGTCGAAGTCGTGAAAGAGATGGAGAATCAGACCCTGGATATGGCGAACGACATCGACGTGTGGCTGAGCGAGCACGGCGATGAACCGCCCGATCTCGAGCAAGTGAAACAAGACTTAACCATCGAGCACGGCGAATCCGTGTTGGACATTACGCGGCCGGATGCCGACATGGCGCAGATTACCGGTGTCGTGTCGCAATTCACTTCGGACGGCAAGGTCATCACGAGGTATCAAATCGAACGGGCGGGCATGGACCCGATCCAGCTTACGGCCCAGTTCAGTTTTCTGCCGCAGACGGCCATCCTGCGCGCGTTCAAAAACCAATACCTAGTCGCCTTGACCGCCGGGTTTCTTATTACCCTCGGATTGATGATCTACTTCATCGTAAAGAGCCTTCGCCCTCTGAGCGATCTCTCCGATTCCTGCGCCAAGATCAGCGAGGGGGAACTCGACGAGGTGGAGGTTCGCAAGAACTACGGGGAAATCCTCGCGCTGGAACAGACGTTCAATCATATGGTGCGATCGCTGCGAGAAAAGGAGCAGGTGGAGAAGAATCTGCGCCAGGCGCAACGTTTATCGGCGTTGGGAACCTTGGCCGCGGGCGTGGCTCATGACGTGCGAAACCCATTAAACTCCATCAAGCTGCTGTCGAGCCACGTGCTGGATACGCTCCAAACCGGGGACGAATCCGCCCCGGCGGTCATGCAGCTTCGCACGATCCGAAACGAAGTCGATCGACTAGATGAGATCGTTTCCGGGTTCCTCGCGCTCGCAAAAGAACGCGAACTGCAGCCGGAGCCCGTGCGGTTGGACCCCTTGCTGGAAGAGTGCCTGCACCTCGTGCAGCAGGACGCCAATGAACGCGGCATTCACCTGACGAGCGACCTTCGCGCAGGCGATTTGGAGTTGACCTTGGACCCGAAACAGTTCACGCGGGCGGTCCTCAACGTGCTGATTAACGCGCTGGAAGCCACGCCAGCCGGCGGCCGCGTCCGGCTGTTTTCGCGCGTGCTGGAAAGCGAATGCCAGGTCGAAGTCCGCGACGACGGCCCCGGCCTGACCAAGGAAGTCGCGGAGCGCGCCTTTGACCCCTACTACACAACGAAACCGACGGGAACGGGTATTGGCCTGTCCATCACGCGCGGCATCATCGAGGAGCACGGCGGTACCATCGAACTGTCGTGTGTGCTCGGCCAGGGTTGCCACGTCTTGATTACATTCCCGACCCGCCGGGAAGGAGTCGTATGAAACCGGAGATTCTTATCGCCGAAGACGACGACACGCAGCGGCTTATCCTGAACGACATTCTGAACGGCGCGGGCTACCGCGTAACCGCGGTGCCTGCCGCGAAAGATGCCCTCGCCGCGCTGCGCGACAATCCGCGCGACGTCCTGTTGACGGACTTGCGCATGCCCGAGATGGACGGCCTCGAACTGCTGCGCCAGGCCAAACGCATCTGCCCCGAGATGGAAGTGGTCGTCATGACGGCCTTCGCCACGGTGCAGACTGCCGTCACCGCCATGAAAGAAGGCGCGTCGGACTATCTTGCGAAACCATTTGACAAGGACGAACTGCTCATCGTGGTCGAGAAGGCCATCGAGCGCGGCAATCTCCGCCGCGAAAATGTGCAACTGCGGGAACTGGTCAGCCAATCGGTTTCGCTCGGCAACATCATCGGCGAAAGTCCTGCCATGCAGCGCGTGTTTACCATCGTCCAGAAGGCGGTGCCCATCAACAGCACCGTGCTCATCCTCGGCGAGTCGGGCACCGGCAAGGAGATGGTCGCGCGCCACATTCACTTTGAAGGACCCCGCAGCAAGAAGCCCTTCGCGGTCGTGAATTGCGCGGCGATACCCGACGCCCTCGTGGAGAGCGAGTTGTTCGGTCACGAGAAAGGCGCCTTCACCGGAGCGGAAGCGAGCCGCGCCGGCAAATTCGAAGTGGCCAACGGCGGCACGCTCTTTCTCGATGAAGTCGGCGACATGCGACTCGACAGTCAAGCCAAGCTATTGCGCGTGTTGCAGGACGGTATCGTTGAACGCGTTGGATCCTCTACGCCACGCAAAGTGGACGTGCGCGTCATCGCGGCGACCAACCGCGATCTCAAGAAGCTCGTCGATGAAGGCGAGTTCCGCGAGGACCTCTTCTTCCGGCTCGACGTGTTGCCCATCACCTTGCCCCCCCTGCGCGAACGCGTGCAGGATCTGCCGCTCCTGATCAACCACTTCCGGGACAAACTCTCCAAGCGGCTTGCCAAGAAGTGTCCGACCCTGGCGCCGGACGCGTTGGAGGCCATGCGCCACTACCGCTGGCCCGGCAACGTGCGGGAACTGGAGAACACGCTCGAACAGCTCTACATCTTGTCCGACGGCGAGACCATTCACGCAAACGACCTGCCCGAAAAGCTGCGCAAGCGCGAACCGGAAACCGGCGATATCGAACTGCCCTCCGGCGGGTTGGTACTGGAAGACCTGGAACAAGACCTGATTCGCCAGGCCCTCGCCCGCAGCGGCGGTTCCATCAAGGAAGCCGCCGAACTGCTCGGCCTGACCTACAAGACCTTGCAATACCGCCTCAAGAAACACGAGATCGACCGCAAAGGCGACGCGGGAGAAGGGGAGTGAAAGAATCAGCGCGATTCGCTCACGTTAAATACTGGGACCCGTTATTTGGGAGTAATCGACCCGTGAGTTCCAGCGGCCACAGTCGAACGCCCAGTATGAAACCACGCTGATCGCTATAGCTAGCACAATAAGTCCTGCCGTGCTGATTGTGGAGACGTTCGGCGTCGAGTCTCTAACCTGTGCGACAAAAGCGGCTCGGGATCCGCCAAAAGCACCTAGCTGTACCAAGTCTTTCGTGAAAACGCCTGGAGCGTAGGAACTACTTCCAAGGACAAGGTTACCGCTGTTGTCGAAGAGGAGATCGGAAGTGGATGTAAATGTCGTATGGTGGACGAGGTCGCCTGTATCGGACGCTATATGCAGGACGCGATGATAGCCCTGCCCGCTATCTCCAAGCATCGAAAGGAAGATTGTGTTATCAGATTCGTCATAGGCCACGGCACGAAGATTCGCGTATGATGCACCCGCGGTTGTTATCTCCCGGATGATTACCCCCGTTGGTGAGATTTCACGGAGACTATAGTCAAGTATGAAGAGGAAATTGCCCGAGGGAAGCAAAGCCGCGCCGTATCCACCCCCCGCGAAAAGCAGTGTGGCGGAAAAGGCATCGCCTACTGAAAACCGGTACATGCCAGTCCCAGCGACGACGTAGAACTGGTCGGCATCGTCAAAGAAGATCTTGCCGTAAACCGTGTTTCCAAGCACCGACCCCGACGGTACAGGGTATGCTTCCTGAATCGTCATCGTGTCATCGAGTGCGAGAACTGCAAAGCCCGG
>JAHDWY010000012.1:5148-18894 GCA_023384315.1 Candidatus Hydrogenedentota bacterium
CTTACCACGGCGTAGAGCTGTCCGTCCGGACCGAATGCGACATCGCGGATATCGGTAGTTACCGTCGCGGGAAACGAAAAGGTCTCTACAACCGCACCGGTTTCGTCGTAATGGATTATATTGGCGTAGAGCGGAATCGTACCGTAGTAGTGGTTTTGTTCGAAATCCGCCGCCGCCGTGCCGGCCAGAAAGACCATAGCGACCAGAATCAACCTCGCGTGCGATAAATATGGGTTAGACATTCTATTCAGCCCCCGAATACGCACTCGCACCACATGCGCGGGCAATGAACTACACATACATCACACAATCCGCCTCGCGAATTCCCACATTCGGAGCCCATATTAACTTTACGCTCCGGCCGTCGCCAAAGCCATCTGGCACCGCATACCGAAGAATAGGGACTGTTACCATTTTCCCTCTCCGCGCCGGAGCTTTCGATTCAGCGATCGAAACGGAAAATGGTAACGGTCCCTATCTTTCGTCCACCAGCAGATACTCAACCCCATGGGCATTCAACAACTTCAAGAACTCTTTGAAGTGGGGCGGTACACGCAGGTTCGCCATAGTTGAGCCTTCGCAGTGTTTCGAGCGCAGAAAGCCGTTCCTCAGGGGAGACCGAATGCCAGTATGCGCGGTCGCTGGACGGCTCGGTCAGCGATGAGACTTCCATGGCTGATTTGTCGATTTTGAGTGCATCCAGTTCGTCGATTGCGGATAATGATAGCACATCCGCGGACACAATGGGGGATACCGCTCAGCGTTTCGCCGGAAGCGCAATCTGGAATGACAAGCCGCTTTCCAATCTGCTATTTTCTGCTCAAGCGGATAGGGGAATCTTCCACAGTGAACGCGCTGGACCGGTATTTCGGCATTGAGGCGGCGGGGTCGTCGGTGCGCCGCGAAGTCATCGGCGGGCTGACCACCTTCGCCACCATGAGCTATATCGTTTTCGTGCAGCCCACCGTGCTCAGCGCCGCGGGCATGCCCTTCGGTTCGGTGCTGCTCGCCACCTGCCTCTCGTCCGCCGTGGCATGCGCGCTCATGGGACTCTTCGCGCGATACCCGTTCGCCCTCGCGCCGGGCATGGGCGAGAACTTCTTCTTCGCCTTCACGGTCTGCTCGACCTTTCCCGGCGCCATGGGGTTCTCGTGGCAGGCGGGACTCGCCATCGTCCTGATTTCCGGGCTCATCTTTCTCGGCCTCTCGCTCTTCGGCGTGCGCGAGCAGGTCTTGCGCGTGTTGCCGGACTGCCTCAAGCACACCATCGCCCCGGCCATCGGCTTCTTCATCACCTTCGTCGGCCTGCAATGGGGCGGCATCGTGAAGCTCAGCCCCACGACCATGGTCACGCTAGGCGACCTGAGCCACGGCGTCGCGCTCATCACCATCGCCGGCGTCTTTCTGATCGCAACCCTGATGGCGCTCCGCTTCCAGGGCGGCATCCTCATCGGCATCGTCGTGACCTGCGCGCTGGGATTGCTCACCGGCGTCATGCCCTATCCCGAAAGCAAGGTCGATCTGTCCTTTGAAACGTTCTTTAACCTCAACTTCGCCGAACTCGCGCAGCACTGGGACAAGGCGCTCATTGCCATCCTGTTGTTCTTCTTCATGGATCTCTTCGACACGGTGGGCACGCTCGTCGGCGTGAGCCGTCAGGCAGGCTACATCACGGAAGACGGCACCCTGCCGCGCGCGAAACAGGCCTTTCTCGCGGACGCGAGCGCGTCCTGCGTGGGCGCGCTTTTCGGCACATCGACCGTGACGGCCTACATCGAAAGCGCCACCGGCGTCGCGGCCGGCGCGCGCACGGGTCTCGCCGCCATCGTCACCGGGATCTGCTTCGTCGTCGCCATCTTCGCCGCGCCCATCGTCCACATCGTGGGCAACGACGTAGGCCCCGCCTTCTACGGCACCGGCCCCACGGATTTGCACGTGGCCATGTATCCCGGCGTCGCGCCCGCGTTGATCATCGTGGGACTGCTCATGATGGCCCCCCTCCGCCACGTGAACTGGGACGATATCACCGAAAGCCTCCCCGCCTTCTTCACCGTCGCCATGATGGTCTTCGGATTCGCCATCCACGAAGGCATCTCCATCGGCTGCGTCAGCTACGCCGCCATCAAGACCTTCACCGGACGCTGGAAGGAAGTGCACCCCATCATGTACGCCATCGCGGTTGCCCTCATCGCGCGTTACGCGTTCTTGGTATAAGAGCTACTGGACTCGTCGCACGATAATGATCGGCCGATTCACCGGCTTGCTGCCGTCGATGGGCTGGTTCAGATCCCACTCGTTCCACCAACCCACAAACTCGAAGCGAGGATGCGCGGCGACGAACGCGAGAAACTCTTGTGGAAACACGCGGCGGCGAATGGCCGTGTCCTCGAGAACGAGTGGCTCGCCTTTGTCTTCGATGTCGAGGTGAAGCGTGTCTTCGTAGATCTGGTCCACGCGGTTGATACAGCGCGTCCAATAGCTCGCCTGCACACGTACGCTCTCCCGCTCGATTTCCCAGGTGTCAATGACGTCCACCATAGGATCGAAATCGACCGTCCACTCCATGAAGTAGAGTCCGCCCGGCGCCAAGGCCCGCGCTACGGCATCGTAGTGGGCGCGAAGATGCGCCGTGTCCCGGGCGTACAATGACGCCAGCAGCACACACGCGAAGTCCACCGGTTCGGGCAGGTCAAACGCCGCAAGGTCGGCCTCGACAAACGTGGCTTCCGCGTTCAACCGCCCGGCGTTCTGCCGCGCCATATCGAGCATGGCGCGACTCAAATCCACACCCGTATACCGCGCACCCGCCGCGTGCCACGCCGACAAGTGCGGCGCCTGCCCACAACAAATCTCCAGCACATGCCGCGGCGCCCCCAGACCCAAACGCTCCGCGCACGCGCGCATCACCTCCACCTCCGCATCGCAATCGCGATACGAAAACGCAAGGTCGTAATACCGGGGCGAATCGTAAAGGGTGGGCATTGCGGCTTCCTTAGTACCAAATGTCCTGTGACGAAATAGCAGATTCACGGTGCAAACGACATCCCCCTTAATCCCCCTTCAAAGGGGGAATTCTCGCACACCTTCGGTGTGCGGTAACGTTTGTACGAGGTCTTGAGATTCGTGCTATGTGCTTCGCTTCGCCCAAACACTGCATTCGGCCAATTCCCCCTTGAAGGGGGATCAAGGGGGATGTTATCTCCGGCCAAGGCCTCCGGCAACTACACCGATGAGTCAAACCGCGATCAGCCGCCAACGTGATTCTTCAGCATGTCGACGAGTTCGTTGCGTTCGTACTGTTCGGCGATGGCGAGCGGCGTGCGCCCTTCATTGTCCTTCGCCTTGGGGTTCGCTTTCTGTTCCAACAACAATTGAACGAGCCCCACATTGTGCCCCGCCGCCGCGATATGCAACGGCGTCATGCCGTTCTCTTGCGTCGCATTCACCTTGGCGCCCTGGCCGAGCAGAAACACGGCCATATCGTAATGCCCCGACGCGCAGGCCGCGTGCAACGGCGTGTTGCCGGGCGCGAGACTATCCTTTCGCGACGTAGCGCCCGCATCCGCGCCGTGTTTCAGCAGATACTCCGCGATGTCGCGCCGGTTGAAATGCGCCGCGAGATGCAACAGCGTCCACCCGTCATGCGAATACGCCTTCACGAGGTCCGGCGATTCCGCCACCAACGCTCGCACCCGTTCGCCGTTGCCCGCCACGGCCGCTTCGAACACGTCCATCTCCGCACCGGCGTCGACAAGCAACTCGACAAGCCGATGGTGTCCGCGATAGGCCGCATACAGGATCGGCGAATCACCCTTTTCATTGCGCGCTTTCGCCAGGTCGGGATTATCCCGCAGCAGTTCAAGAAGACGTGGTCCATCCCCGTTCGCGATGGTCTGGAAGGGTTCTTCGATATGCGGCGTCGGTTTCGACATGACGAAAACTCGGAATGGGAACACAGCCTGCACCGCTATTATGGATCGGCCACGCCGCCACCGCAAACTGGCAAGGTGCTTGAGCAGGTATCGCCATGAAAGCGAAGGGCAAGATATGCTTCTTGCCGTTACTTGCCGCCGGCCTAATCCTCCGGCGCGACGGGCCGCAGGGTGCTCCAGGACGCCATCTCCACGCGCAGTTCCACCGGCTCTCCCATCCCCGGACGCGCTTCCACCTGCTCCCGAAGATTAGCCCCATTGCGCGCGCCGAGTTGATACACCTGATCGCGCATCCGCGTGAACCGGAACCGTCCCTCGCGATCCGTCACCGCGTCGGCATCGACAATCGACGTCTCCGGTTGCGTGGAATACGCGTAGACCTCCACGCCGGGAATGGGATAGCCGGTGGCGTCTTCGAGCAGCCGCCCGTCGAGCACGAGGCCCCGTTCGAGTTGAACGTCCGCACGTTCACCCCGCGAGAACTCATGCCGAACCTCGACAAACTCCTTGTCCGGTTTCAGTATGATCGCGTAGGTCACGGGCTGATCAAAATCGACATGCTCCACCCGGAACTCGCCATTCGCGCCGGTCACGCCAATCGCCGTGCTGAAGCCATGACTGTATTTGGTGCTCACGCTCAACTCGATGGGAAGACCATTGGCGGGCGAACCGTCCGGATACGTCACCCGCCCTTCCACCGTTACGCCCGGCGCAAACGCCAGGTTTACTTCTTGAATGGGCGCGCGGTCCGTCAACGTAATCGGCTCGCTCAGTGCGACAGCGGCCTTGGTATGCGCAGCCGCGATGAATGTGCCGCCCAGCGGCAAGGGACCGAGTGAATACGCGCGCTCATTCCGTTTGCTGCGCACTTCGAGGGGAAACACATCTTGTCCCGTCGGCGATTCAACGAGCACAACCGACACGCCGAACGGTCCCTCCGGCGAGTTCTCGACGGTGCCGTGAATCGATCCCGCCGGAATCGAGGGAAGATCGACGACGAAGGGCTCGTCCCCCGGCTCCACCGGAATGCTTCGTTCGGACTCGATCCAATACCCCGGTGAATCCAGCACGTCGTACCCGATCTCCGTCGGCACCGGTACCTGGTACCGCGCCTCGCCGTTTTCGATCGGCACCTCGGCGTTCGCGTATGCGTTGTCACCGGGTTGCTTGAGGTAATGAATGCGCACGGAACCGTTAACTTCGGGATCGCCTTTCGGTGTCTGCACCCGCAACACCATCGTGCGGAATTGCTGGGTAGCCCCGCCCTCATGAGGCCGGAGGTCGATGACATAATCGTCAATCGTCTCGTGCACCTCCAGGCGCTCCCGCCGCTCCAGTATCTCTATATAGACCACGCCCGGCCATAGGTCATCGACGACAAGTTCTCCGCGCCCTTCGTTCAGCGGTATCTCCATATTGCGCCCAAAACTCTCGATGTACCCGCCTCCTTCGTAGGGATTATCCGCAAAGAGAGAGACCGTTTCCGGGTACGTGCCAGACTCGTCCGGCGAAACGATTACGGTTCCGCGCACCTCCAACGGTGGAGGCAACGCGACGGTCCGCGGTTCCTGGCCAACCTTGATGGGCTCTTCGAGCTTCACCCGGCGATTTCCCGGCGCGGTGATGTAGCACCAATACTCCAGGTCTTCACGCAACGTGTCCATAATGAAAGTGCCTGCGGCGTCCGACACCGCCAATGTTGACGGCGCGTCGGAGATCGCATTCCGCGCAACGTCCCGCGTCGAGTTCACGAGCAGTTCCGCATCGGGCACCGGCTCGCCCGTTACCGCGTCCCGCAGTTCGAGGATCACCGGCTCCATGCGTCGCATCTCGATTTCGACGACGTCGTTGGGTGCGACGGCGAATTGCGGTTCGTAAAACTCGATATATCCCGGTTTGCGCAATTTGAGCGAGATGGGCTTATCCCACGTATGCGCCAGTTCTGCCAGACCTCCGGTATCCGTTCTGGCGGTTCGCTTGTCGCCCTGCGTCAGGCCGCGCCCGGAGGGGAACTGCCACATCGCGTCGACATCGCTCACGGGCAAACCATCGTGGTCCAGCACACGGATGCGCCCCGTGATCCCCCGCGTCAGAACGACCTCGATGCCCGTCAAATCAGCGCCGTTCTCCGTCGCATAGGGTCCGAGTATCGCCGGCGCGTATCCGTCGGCTATGGCCCAGATGAAAATGTAGCTTCCTTTCATCCGGTTGCAGCGAAACGTCTCTCCATCAATATCGCAGGAATGGCTGATATACGCGCTTGGAAATAGATTCATGCCTGACACGCGCGTGCCTTCCGGCAGCGGGTCGCCGTCTTCCGTGCGTATCGTGCCCGACACCGCGATATCCGAAACGTTTTCAGGTTCCACCTCGTCGAATTCGCGGTTGATCGCTTCGATGCGCTCCACGCGCTCCTGCGGCGAAATTGCCTCCGCAACGAGCTTGACGCCCAG
Source organism: Candidatus Hydrogenedentota bacterium (assembly GCA_023384315.1). Lineage (GTDB taxonomy): Bacteria > Hydrogenedentota > Hydrogenedentia > Hydrogenedentales > SLHB01 > JAHDWY01. The sequence continues at coordinate 11,534 of JAHDWY010000012.1, forward strand.
GTAGCTGAATCCGCCGAAGGCTGCTAGCGCCGCGGTAGCGACCACAAGGAATGCCAACAAACCGAACCACGACATCCGCAGCGCGGGCCGATCCTGCGGCATGAGGATGCGGCGGACGCGGTCTACGAGCGAAGCCTTGCCGCCGCTCATGGCGAGTGCGGCGGTGGGTTGTAGCGAGCGTGCCGCGAATGCCGCCAGCGCTCGGGCATACTCGCTCGCGCCGCCGGTGCAGCGAATGGCTAGGGCGTCGCAGCAGGCTTCCCGTTCAATGCGGATCTGCCGGCTGATCCACCACACCGCCGGGTTGAAAAACAGCAGCGACTCGACGGCGAGCTGAAAGAGATTGACGAGGTAATCGTTGCGGCGGATATGCGCCAGTTCGTGCGCCAGCGCCGCGCGCAGATGCTCCGGCGCCACGCCGGTTGTCACGTACGCTGGCAGCAGGATCGCCGGCCACAGGATTCCCATGACCATGGGCCCGTCGACGCGGTCCGAAATGCGCAGGGCCACATCCCGCGCCACGCCGAGCGCCTCTCGCAGTTCCGCGAGAAGCGATTGCAGTTGCTCATCGTCGCACGGCACGCTCGCGCGGCGAAGTTGACCGGCGCCCCGCAGGAGCATCGCCGTGCGCATAGCCATCGCCGCCACACCCGCCAGCCACAGATTCGCCATCCACGCGCGCCAGGGGAAGGCCGCCGTTCGCGATTGCCTGCCTTCGGCATCGGCCGCTGCCACAGTCCGATCCGGCTGATCGGTCAGATCAGTCCGGTAAGTCCCTTCGACCATTGCGACTGCGCCCGGTACAGAAGAGTCCCCCGCCGCCGGCGCCCCATACACCAACCCCGCCCACACCACCAGCCAACCGCACACCACGAACCCCAGCGCTGCCAGGCTGACGCCATAGCGCAGTTCCGGGCGTTCCGCGGAGGTCCGCCGCAGCACCAACGCAAGCACCGCCACCGCCACCGCCCCCAACCACAGCGTGTGCAACAGCGCCAAGGGTAATTGGGCCCACGCATCGGCGAGCCATTCCGGAATCGCGTACCTCATCGCTTGCGCCCCCGCGTGCCGCCGCCGTCGTGCTCGGCGATCAAGGCGCGGATCTCGTCCAGCTCCTCAGCGGAAACCTTGTTTTCCGCGAGCAGATGCTGCACCGCCGTCGACGCGCTTCCGCCAAAGACGTTGGAAACCAGTTGCCGCAACATGGGACCCAGCACCTGCCGTTTTGTCACCGACGCCGAGTACCGGTGCGCGCGTCCGTCGGGCCGGTGCTTCACCAGGCCCTTTTTCTCCATGACCTGCAACACGGACAGGACGGTCGTATAGGCGCGCCGCTTGCCGTCGGGCATGCATTCGCTGACTTCCCGCGCGGTGGACGCGCCTTCCCGCCACAACACGGCGAGCACCTGCAACTCCAACTCGGAAGGACGGGCGATGGCACTCATGGGCTTCTCCTCGAATTGCTACTATGACTCTAGTATCTACTAGATCCATAGTAACTGTCAAGCCCTTTAAGAGCAGGGGTGCTCGTTGAACCAGGATTCTCGCGCTGTTCGGTCCGTGACCGTCCGTGCAGGTCCGTGTCGCCAGACGACTTACTCCGCCGCCCGAAGGCCAATGGCGTACCAATCGCGCTCCGGATGCACCAGCGCGAAATCTCCGAAGTAGTAACTCGGATTGATCGCGGGAATCACCCCGGGCGGTGTCTCGCCAAGTCCAGCACGCGCGAGCGCGATCTGCCGGAGCAATTGAATGGCCCTGGCACACCCGCGCCCCACGTGCACCTTGCGCGACTCTCCGTCCTCTTCCACCAGCGTCGACTCCGCCTCTCCCGCGCGCCACTGCTCGAATTCCGCCGCGAGTTGCGCGGCTGTAACCGGATCGTATGCCGCAGCGCAGGCTTCCTTGGTGGGTCGCGCCGCAGCGCGGTTGGATGCGGGCACATCGCCATTCCAGCCCGGGACGATGGGTCCGTCCGCGCGTTTCGCCATCTCCTCCTGCAACCACGATTCCGCGTTCTCCGAGCGCGAACCGTAGTGGCCATTCAACGGCGTGAGGTAGTGGTCCATCTCGGGATGATCCACGGGGACCATCTGGTAGTGATACGCGATGATCGGTTCTCCCGCTTCGATGGCGATACCCTGCAACGCCTCGTCCGGAGGCAGCGTGCCTCCGAACCGGGCCGTCAATTCTTGCGTGTAGTCGCTGACCTTGCCCACGTTCTCCTCGGTAGTCCAATTGCGGTAGGCGTACCACATCCAACCCTTTTGCGGTTCCGGGATCGATTGGAGCCACGCGAGATGCGGACGCAGCGGCGCGAGATACCGGTCGTCGCCGGTCATGTCGTAGAGCATCAACAGCGCCGAACCCGCGCCGTAGGTGCCGAACACCAGATCGGCCGCGGGCGGTTCCATGTAGCGCGCCCACCGCGGCACGTTGGACGTGTCGTATTGCGCGGCCCACCCCGGCGTCGGCCCCTCGATTTGCGCCGAGATGATCCATTCACCCGCTTTACGGACCGCATCGAGATACCGCCGATCGCCAGTCAAGTCAAAGAGGACGAGACAATCGCCGATGCAGGCATTGAGATTCCAGTCGTTCAGCGTCGGGCCTTTCAGATAATCCGGGCGCCGGTCCTCGTCACCTACCTGCGCGCCCCAGGGCCACCAGCCGGAGTGATCCTGTGCGCGCAGAATGACCTCGCCCGCCTTCACGGCCGCGTCCTTATACTTCTCCTCGCCGGTGAGATGATAGACCGCGGCGAGATGGCGCAAACCGTTGCTCTGCACCCACTCCTCGAAATTGGCGATCTCTGTCACCGGCGCCACGCCGCCGTCCGGTTGCAACGTGTACCCGTAGGTCCACCCGCCCTCTGGAAACTGCGCGTCGATATAGAAATCGGCGAGCGCCTTCGCGCCGTCGAGGTAGCGTGGGTCGCCCCAGATGCGGTAGGCCCAGATGAATGGTTTGCCCAGGTCCGAAGCGGAATCGTCGTTCACCACGTCGGTAAAGGGCACGACGTCTCCAGTGTCGCTATCGACCGTCGCCTGCACGGGCAACGCGCCGCGGACCTGCGCGCGCAGCAGAAAATCGACCCAGGCCTTCGCGCTGGCTTCGAAGGTCTCCAGTTGGGCGCGGTCGATTGACGCGGCCGATTCCTGCGCGGCGGAGATCGCGACAGGAGAAGTGAAAAGGACGATTGAGATTGCCAGACAGAGACGAATCACGGTAGATCCTCCAGTATTTGGCTTAGGCGCCAAAGGCGATGCGCGTGACAAACAGCATCACCAAACTAATCAGAAACATCACTCCAGGCCAACGCCATCGACGCAGGAAGGCAACGTTGAACAAACAGAAGCAAGCGAGAAAGAAGAACACGGCAAGCATGCTGATCCACATGGCGGTGTTCGCGGTGTCAGGCGGATCGACGATGAACTTCACCATCCCCGCCACGCCGAGCAAGGCGCCAAGGACTCCGAAGAACAGGCGGAACAACACCTGCGCCCGTTTGGATACATTCCCGGGCCCAACCGGCAAGTCTTCGATCAACGATTCGATGAGATCGTCGAGCACCCTTTCGCCCTCCACCGCGTCGTCGCGCTACCCCTTCAATCCCGCGCTGGCCACGCCTTGCACGAACCATCGTTGAAACGCGAGGAAGACCACCAGCACCGGCGCGACCAACATCACGCCGAAGGCCATGATATCCCCCCATTGCAGCGGCGGCAAGGTGTGGAACGAGGCAATCGCCGCGGTTGGGAGAACGGGTCTATCCTTCGGCGTGATGACGGAGAGGAAAGTGCGGTTCGCACAGGCATTGGGGATGGGCTCCTCCAGGCCACGCGCAGCGGATTGGACCGGCTTGTGGTCACGTCATGGTGCATTCCCGGACCCGGCGAAAGCCGGCCGCGCCCAGGACTGGTGAGCCGCCGCCCCGCATTGGACTAAGATACGTTGTCTGCACTCCCGGCGCTCGTACGTCTATTTACCGGGAGGATGAATGGATATGATGCGACGCCTTTTTCGAGAACCGGACGACCGGTTGGTCCGCGATACGCTCGCCGGAAACCAACACGCATTTGCGCGCCTCGTGGAACGCTATCTGCAAACCGCGCACGCCGTCGCCTTTGCGCAGACGGGCAACCATGCCGACGCCGAAGACGCGGCACAGGATGCGTTCCTCAAGGCCTACCAATCCCTGGATACCCTGCGGGACCGAAGCCGGTTCGGCTCCTGGCTGGCCGCGCTAACGCGCAACGCCGCCGTCGACCTGGTCCGCAAACGGCACCGGCGCGACAAACTGGCCGACCAACTTCCCCGGCACGAGGCCCTGCACAACATGGAACCTGAACGGCACGATGAAGCGGAATTGGTGCGGGCGAAGGTGATGGCCATGGACGAGGGTCCGCGGGAAGTGATCCTCCTCTACTACTTCGCGGGCCACACGCTGCGGGAAATTGGGCAACTGCTGAACATTTCAAAACCCGCCGCGCAAAAGCGGCTCGTCCGCGCGCGGGAACAGTTGAGCGAGTCGGTGATCCGCGCGTTGGGCGCAGAGCCATCCCACATTCACACGCGTGACGCACGGGTAAAGAAAGTAATGGGAGCGATTGCCGCCGCGCCCGTCGCGTGGAACGCAACGGCAGCGACCGCGACCGCGGGCGTGGGCACTTCAATCGCTGCGCTGGCGGCGCCGAAGACACTAGCGCTGATAGCGCTAGTGTGCGCGGGCGCCGGGCTCACTCTCTGGCAGTTGGTACGCGATGGCGAAGTCACGCCTCCGCCGGCAGAGGTTGCGCGTGCGTCGGACACAATCGAACCGGCAGAACGCCAAGACATCTTCGATGAGTTACTCAGCGATGCTTCGGCAGCGGCACAGCAGTCTGAAACCGTTGACGCTGTGCCTGCGTCAACGCCACAGATCCAGGGACATGTGATCGACGAAACGGGCAAGCTCGTGGCCGGCGTGAAGGTGTTGCCACGCCTCGTGACCAAGAAAGAAGACGGCACGGAAGAGCTGGCCAAGGGCGAGGCACAAGTCGAGACCGGTCCGGATGGCGCCTTCGCGATCGATGAACTCGCGCCGGGCACCTACGATGTGCAGTTGCTCGTGCCTCCCGCGAACGTGTTTTCGCAAAAATCCTTCAAGCGGTTCACGCTGACTGCAAACGACGTCGTTGACGGCATGCAGATTGTCTACGACCGCACGCAGGGCGTTCCCATATTCGGTCGCGTCCTCGATCTGAATGGCAATCCTGTTGCCGATGCCAGCGTATCCGACAAGGGGGGCCACCTCGTCATGACCAAGACCAACGCAGCGGGCGAGTTCTCCTTCATCCGCTTTGAAGAAGGACTCTTCAATCTCTACGCCTCGCATCCGGATCATGGTTCGGTGTCGCTGTTGTCGCAGGAGCCGCGGGCGGAAGGCTTTGAATTGATTCTCGGTGGTCAAGGCGCGATCGAAGGACACGTCGTCGCGGCGGAGACCGGGGAACCGTTGACGGATTTCTCGATCGCGCACGCGCGCGGCAGGAACAAGGAGTTCTCGTGGGGAATGAACCTCGAGCTACAACCAATGCACAACGACGAGGGCCGGTTTTCGCTGACCAATGTGCAGGCCGGCGACGTCACGCTCATTGCGCGCGCGCCGGGCCGGGCGTTGAAATTTCACACCGGCGAGCGCGTCGTTCCCGGCCAGACTACCTCCGGCGTAGTCATCGCGCTCGAACCGGGTGTCTCGCTCGAAGGCCGCGTGGCGGACGCGTCCGGAGCGCCCGTTGCCGGTGCGATGGTCTTTGAAGGGCCCGTACCCCGCGTGTCCCCGATGCACTATCCCGATCTTGCAGGCGCTACGTCGGACGAGACGGGCCGCTTCGTGTTGAGCGACTTGTCCCGCATGACGAAGAGCGTTTCGGCCTATCATGAAGATCATCAGCCGGGTGGCGTCGTGAACGTCGACTTGTCGAAGGACATGCCAGACCCGGTGACGATCACGCTTGGTGGCGGTGGCGCGATCGAAGGGCGCGTGCTGCTCGGCGATCAACCCGTATCGGGGGCGCACATTCAACTGCTGGTCGAGAACGGTCAGCAGACGGGTCGTACGGCCGCGCAGACGGACGCTCAGGGCCGCTATACAATGCCTAACCTGTCAGCTTGCGAGGGTCAACTTCGCGCCGACATCAGCCTCGGCCCAGGCTTGATGAACGAGCGGATGCGGTTTCTTCCGATTGTGGTTGAAGCAGGTGAAACGACTGTCGCGGACTTCGTGTTTCCCGTCGATGAATGCCGAATCGAGGGACAACTTGCTTACAACGGCGAGCCGCCGCAGCACATGGGGATCTCGATTGACGTCGTCGGCTCCGATGGTGTTCGTGAATCTTTCATCGTGCCCGTGGAATCTGACGGAACCTACGCGATCGAGAACGTACCGTCGGGCACTGTCACCTTCAGTCTCGCATGGGAACGGGAGCCCAACACGCGCGCCGGTTGGCCCACTGCGCTGGATTACGCTATTGCACCTGGCCAGACGTTGCAGCAGGATTTCATATTCGAGGGGTCCAACCCAGACACGGAACAGGGATTCTGGGACGCGATTGTCGCCGAGTGGCCTTCGGACGAATTGCGATGACGTACGCGATGCAATTTCGTCGAAGCCAAAGCACGACCATCTTTCAGGCTAACGCCCTAACAACTCATCCTCCTCAAACGCCACCCGCACGTCGCCTTGCATCGTCGTCACCCAAATCGTGCCGGGCTGCGCTTCGAAGACATACGAGTACGCCAACGACGCACCGGGCCGCCGCGCGATGACGACCGGCTCAGTCCACGTCGCACCGTCGTCTTCGGAGAACGCGACGGACAACTCGCCGCGATGGTTGCTGACGCGTTCGTCGGACCATTGATTGTCGCCGCCGCGCATGAGGTCTTCCGGCGTCGCATCGAGCCCTTCGGGAATTGGCCGGTTCCATACCAGCAGAAGCCTTCCGCTCGCGAGGCGTGTCAAGGTGCCGGGGGAACTGCTTGCGGGAATGCCGGAGGGCTGCAGCGTGCGGAAATCCTCGCCCTGGTTGGGCGAGTACGTGGACCAGAATTCGCCGAGGTTGGTTCGGCACAAGAGCCACACGCGGCCATCCTTCAATTCTGCGAGCGTGCCTTCGATCAGGCCGTCGTGATGGCCGCGCCCCCCGATGTCGAGAAAGTTAGACCGATGCCACGTCTTGCCCTCGTCCGTCGAATAGCGCGGACGCAATGCGTGCCGGCCGTCCTCGTACATCAGTTCCTGCACGGGCGTGACGAGTGTTCCCTGGCTCGTCTGGATCATGCTGTGCACGTCGCCGCAATAGCCGTCGTAGATCTTCTGC
>JAHDWY010000784.1 GCA_023384315.1 Candidatus Hydrogenedentota bacterium
ATGTTGTGCAAGCTGGACGATATCCTCGCGACCATCGAGCGGTACTACCCCGTGGAAGCTCCGGCGCCTGCGAAGGCCGCCTCGGCGGCGCCGCCGCCTGAGCGTGGCGAAATCGATCTGGACTTGGAGCAGGAAGGGCCTGCGGCGCGTTCGGCATCTTCCGCGGCGGAGTCGAGCGCTCCGCCGGTACCCGCGGTGCCCGCGCCGGTTGTGCCGCTGCGTTCGGAGCTATTGGAACGCTTTGCGCGGATCGATGCGCTCCCCACGTTCACCGACACGGTCAGCCGGGTGAAGGAACGGCTCGAGCGGGGCAGCGCCACAGCGAGAGATATCATCGATATCATTGCGGTGGATCCGCCCATCGTTGCCAAGCTCCTGAGTACAGCAAATGCCGCCCCCTACGGAATGCCGGGCGATGTCAGCGATACCAACCTGGCTGCGGTGTTGCTCGGCACGGACGGCGTATGCGAAATCGCGATGCTATCAGTCATTGCCGCGAATCAGTATGACGAGCCTCCGGTGGATTTTGACCGATTCATGCGGAGGGCGCAGTTCGGCGCGTCGGCAGCGTTTGCACTGGCGGCGCTCGCCGATCCGTCGCTTCGTTATCAAGCCTATATAGGAGGCTTGCTCCATGGAATCGGATCCCTCGCATTGGCGAGTGCCTTCCCCGATCGCGCGGCCGCGCTGAGCGACGAGGTGACGGCGTTTGAACGGATCAGCGACGAGACCCGGTTGTTCGGTATCGGTTATCCCGAGGCGGGGGGGATTCTGGCCGACGAATGGGGAATTCCCAAGTCCATCGCGGACGCGATTCGACTCCATCGCGATCTGCATGCGGCCGCGTTGGCGGGACCGCTCGCATCGGCAACGGGATTCGCTGCGATCCTCGCCGACGCCTACATCGTCGAAGAGGCGGAGCCGGCACACGCGATCCAGGAAGGGGAAGAGCTTCTCAAAGTGTTGGGAATTACCGCGCGCGATGCCTTGCACGTGTTCAATCAGGTCCGCGCCGGAATGGAAAGCGGATCGCGGTCGAGCGGCTGATCATACGCAGACGAGCACGGGTTTACGCGTAACCACGCCATCCACCTTGACGCCCAGCGTGTGGAGGACTTCGCCCACCAGTGCGACTGCGCGTTTTGGCGACATGGTCGTCTTGATGAGCCGCTCGTACAGCAGGGCTTCCGCGATGTTCGTGTACCAATCATTGACGTCGACGCGGTACGAAATCACGGCCGCCGCCTGGCTGACCTCCTTAATCAAATGAAGGACGTCTCGGTCCTGACCGATCTGGCAGCAGGAAAAAAGCAGTATCTTGTCGCGCAGCCCTTTGAACACGTCCGCCTGCTTGACCAAGTCCAGGTCGTCAAAGGTCAGGTGGAGCATAGCGCTGCCTGGCTTGGGACCCACGGTGCCGTGACTCATCACGTGGATGAACCGCGTCGCCGGATTTTTCCCCTCATGTCGCAGGAACCGGCGCATGGAGTCCACGGTGTGAACCCGTTCGTAGAGGGCTTCGACGTCGAAGGCGTAGAGCATTTGCTGCATCATGGGGCCGTAGGTCCGGTTCGAGCGCAAACTTCGGTCCAGCCGCGTTTCGAGAATGAGCGAGCGCTCCTGAGACGATCGCAGATTGCGTACGGACACGAGCAGCCGTTTGCCGGAATCCGTTACGACGCGCCGGGACGCGTGTTCGAGACCGGTCACGCGGCCCCGGTGGGTTTCGCCATTCATCTTAAATAGAACTCTGGTGTTGTAGTCAAATTTTCGCACTGCCGGTCTTCCTTGTGGATACGCCGGGGACCGCTCAATATCCTGGTGTCTCGCGGCGCGTTCATTCAGGATCGCTTTCAACGAAGAGAAAGCGACACCGCATAGTATACCAAGCTTCGGTGCAAGCAAATACTGGCAGGTGCGAGGTCATTCGGTCTATAATTTCCGTTCAATCGGTGCGCATACTGGCGGGAGGGAAGGGGAGTGGGATCCCTATACGTATTGCTGGGTGGAGACCGCGGTATCGAGGTGTTGGTCGAGTCCCTGTATGCTCGAATCCTTAACGACCCCGATTTGGCGGCATTCTTCTCAGGGGTGGACATGAAGCTGCAGCGGCGGAAGTTCCGCGCCTTTCTACACACCGTTTCCGGCGGTCCCCAGTCGCGCACGAGCATCGAACTGACCGCGGCCCATTCCCGAGCGGTGGAGCAGGGGCTCAACGAGGCCCATTTGGCGTCGTTCACCGTTTATTTTCGCGAGGCGCTCGAAGAAGCG
>JAHDWY010000785.1 GCA_023384315.1 Candidatus Hydrogenedentota bacterium
GAAGAGTACGTGCGGGTGGAAAAAGGCATGCGCGAGGCGGATATCAATGCGGTTGACAGTGAGGGTCGAACCGTCCTGCATGTCGCCATCTCCGAAGGCAACTTTGGCATGGCGTCGACGCTTCTCGGATATGCACCGGACGTGAGCAAGGCGGACAAGGCCGGCAACCTGCCGCTCCACCTGGCGGCCGCCGACGGTCCGGCGCACCTGGTTCAAAGCCTGATCGGCCGGGGATCGCCGGTGAACCTGCGGAACGGCGCGGGCAAGACGCCTCTGGATATTGCGTATGAACGCGGCGATCCCAGAGTCTATGAGACCATCGCGCAACGGGCGGGCAACTAGGAACGTCACTCGCCTCGGGCCAGCGTCTCCTGAACGAGGTGGATGAGATCGGTCGCGAGATAGGGCTTTTGTATGAACCCAGCAGGCGCCAAGTCGTCGCACTGATCAAGCGTATCGACTTCACTGTACCCGCTGGAAAGAATGACGGGCACATTCGCGCATAACGCTCGAATCGCCCGCAGCACTTCTTCACCGTTCATTCGGGGCATGGTCCAATCCAAAATCACCAACGCGATCTCCGGTGCCTTCGACCTGAACAGGTCCAACCCCGCCGCGCCGTCATTTGCCACGAGCACTTAGTACCCGACCATCTCCAACGTTCGTCTGGCAACTGAAAGCACCGGCTCCTCGTCGTCGATGACAAGGATCGTTCCGGTCTGGTTTAGGGACACAACGTGGGCGACGTGCCGGGCGCGTGGTAGCGGCGCGGCATCGGCGACGGGAAACAGCACCCGAAACGTGCTGCCCCTGCCCGGCTCGGATTGAACCTGGATGGTGCCGTCATGTCCCTGGACTATTCCAATCACCGATGCGAGGCCGAGTCCCCGCCCCGTGAATTTCGTCGTGAAGAACGGGTCGAAGATGCGCTGAAGCGTCTCTCGATCCATCCCCATTCCCGTGTCACGGACTTCGACAAACACGTACTTGCCTGGAGAAACCATATCGGCGAAGTAGCTTTCCAGGTGATCGAGCGAGCCGACTTCAACGGCGCCGGCGGACAACTCGATGACACCCTGATCGTTCCCGATGGCATCGGAAGCATTGGTAATCAGGTTCATGACAACCTGCCGGATCTGCGTTGGATCGCCTTTGATGGCCGGTACGCCGTCCGCAATGTCGATCTTGAGCGTGACGTTCTTGGAGATGGACGACGCCAGGAGATGGGCCATCTCGTTCACAAGATCGCCGATTTCCAACAGTTCCACCGCGAGCCGGCCTTTGCCCGAGTACGCCAGCATCTGGCGGGAGAGGTCCGAGGCGCGTTGTGCGGCGATTCCGATTTGCTGGAGGCACTCCGACACGGGGGTATCTGCGCCTAGCTCGAGGCGGGCAAGATTCGCGTTTCCCAGGACGCCCATGAGCAGGTTGTTGAAGTCGTGGGCGATGCCACCGGCGAGGACTCCCAAGCTTTCGAGCTTTTGGGTGTGCTGGAGCTTTTCCTCCATCTGCCGCCGTTCTTCTTCCGCGCGAACCCGATCGGAGATGTCGCGGTTCAGGGCGAGAATGGCGGGTTTACCCTGGAAATCGATTCGAGTGGTGTGGATGTCTACGGTGATGGGACGGCCGTCCTTGGTCAGGATCTCGCCGACACACCGGTAACTGCCGTCGCGGAGTTGGTGTGCGATCCGCTCTTCAAACCCTTTGCCGAATTCGGGCGCGTCGAAGTCCACGGTACGCATGGAGAGCAGCTCTTCTCGTGTATACCCAAGGACTCTGCAGGCCGCGCGGTTGCAGTCGAGGATTCGACCTTCCAAATCGTGCACAAAGAGCGTGTCTTCCAACCCGTCGAAGATAGTGCGCAGCCGCCGTTGCGATGCGAGCACTTCGCCTTCCGCCGCTTCCCGTTCCGCGATTTCGCGCGAGATCTCTATCCGCTCCCGCTCCAGCAGGATTCGCGTGTTGAGCGATTGGAACAAGGAAAGGTAGAGTGCGGTGATCATGGTGCCGATTCCCAGGATGAACGAAGCATTCATGATCATCTTGAAGACGGCAGCGCCGCGAACGTGTAAATCGCCAAGCCCCAGAACATTGAGGTCCCCCGCGATCTCCACGATCTGGGAAAGAAGCAACAAACCAAGGCCGAACACCATAATCCCCGTGATGGTGGGGGAACGATGGGCGCGATGGAGCGCGTACAGGCCGGAGAACCCGAGCGCAAGCACGGCGACCACGGAAAGCAGGTCCGCGACAGG
>JAHDWY010000786.1:0-825 GCA_023384315.1 Candidatus Hydrogenedentota bacterium
AGGTCTCATATCCGCACGGCCTATGGCCAGATCAAAGATCACGGCTGCCGGCACCGCAATGGTCGCACCCAACACCACTTCCACGAACTCGTTGGTGCCCGTCGCCGCCAATCCGTTAAGCGTCACGTCCTCGTCCCGCCTCAGGTAGCTGGCATAGGTGTGAATCATGCCGAAGCCCAGACTAAGCGTAAAAAAGATCTGACCGGTAGCGTCGAGCCAAACGTTGGTATTCTTAAGGACCGACCAGTCGATCACCCACACTTCCGCCAATCCATCGCTGACAGATCGCCCATCGATCTCCGGCAACGTCAGCACGCGCGCGGCGAGAATGATGCCCAATACCAACAGGGTCGGCATCGCATACTTTGCGACGATCTCGATCCCTTTCTCGATCCCCCTTGAGAAGACGATCATGTTGATCGCGAAGGTCAGTAGAAAGAAGAAGTAGGCTTTCCAACCGAAACTCACCGCACCCGCATCGCTCAGACCGAGGTACGAACCGAAAACGCCCTTCATGCTCTCGCGGCTCACATCGCCCCAGTACTCGCCGGTCATCGTCATCCACGCGTACCCAAGCGACCAGGATTCGATGTACACGTAGTAAAGGCCAATCATCGCAGGGAGCAAGACGCCGAATACACCGAGATACTTGGAGAGAGGATTCTTCCAGAGCCGGTGGAACATGCCCGGCGTGCTGCCGTGCCCATACCCGCCGCCGTGACGCCCGATGGTCCACTCGATCCACATGAGCGGAATGCCCAGCAAGATGAGAGCGATAAAGTAGGGGACCATGAAGGCGCCACCGTACGGCGCGGCTTTCCCTGG
>JAHDWY010000786.1:835-2251 GCA_023384315.1 Candidatus Hydrogenedentota bacterium
AAACCGGAGGAAGTTACCAAGACCGACGGCGTTCCCCGCCATGGCCATGACGAGTCCGAACCGCGTCGCCCACCGGTCGACTTGTACGCTTTTCCCTGCCATGAATCACCCTCTCCCAGAACGTCGCCCCACTTCGTAGCATGAAAAGTCGAACGAAACTATAAAGGTTTCCGCGCCGGAGGGTCAATGGCTGGCTGGAAAAAGCGTGATTGCCAGGTACGCTGCGGCCAGGAACAAAAGGCCCGCAACGCACCACAAGATCAATGCGCCAGGGGATGGACGCTTTTACTCCGGGAACGCAATCTTGACGACAAATGCGTCGCGTCCGCCCGACCGTTCGTTGCGATGGGCGCTCTTGAGCGCGAAATCACCGGAGTCGGTGCGCCCTGCAACGTACGCCCTGCCACGCGCATCGATTGCAATCGCGCCGCACTGGTCCGAGCCGCTTCCCCCAAGATAGGTGCCATAAGACAACGCGCCTGAAGGCGTGAACCGGGCGAGATACCCATCCGAAGAACCACCCAGGAATGCGTTCAGGAAAGCATCCGCCCCCAAGGTCAATACCGAATCTGTTCCCCCGGCGATTGAAGCATAACCCGCCGCATCTACGACGAGCGCATTCGAACTGATCTCATCTTTCCCCGGCCCGCCGAAGCAGGTGGAGAACCGGAGTTGAGTCAAGTCCGCATCAAACCGCGCGAGAAACACGTCCGTTCCCCCGCCGCTGAATATGCTGTAGGCATTCTCTGAGAGGGGAATGTCGGCGGACTCGGTGTTTCCGGCGAGGTAAACGTCTCCGGTTCCGTCTACGCCGATCCCGTATCCCACATCTTGACCGGAGCCGCCGAAGTAGGTCGCGGCCAGCAACTGGCGCCCATCCGCGGACAACTTCGCAACGAACGCGTCCTTGGGACCGTACTGGTCATCCGGACGCGGAATTCCACCGCCGTGGTTCGTCTGGAAGGCGCCCTGCGACACGGGAAAATCCAGGGCTTCCACGTGGCCCGCTACGTAAATCTCGTCCGCGCGATTCGTGGTCACCGCCCAAGCCTTTTCAAAGCCATGGCCCCCCAGCCACGAGCAGAACACGAAGTCCGACCCCGACGGGCTAATCTTTGCAATGACCGCATCCTCCCCCTGCCTGAAGGACCCGGCCTTCTCAGGCGTTTCCTCGGGAGGATCCGTATACCGGGGCTGGTAGGCGTCCGCCGTGGTCGGCAGGTCGGGCGAATGGGAACCGCCCACGGCAATGCAATTCCCCATGGAATCGACCGTGATTCCACGAATCTCTTCCATCGACTCACCCCCGAAGACGCAACAGTAGTCGAGGCCATTCCCCTCCTTGTTGACCTTGACGACGCAGAAGTCGTACGTGGGCCCGTAGTGTTCGATATACCCCTTCGTGGGCAGGTCAGT
>JAHDWY010000787.1 GCA_023384315.1 Candidatus Hydrogenedentota bacterium
CGTCCTCGAAGGTCAGCCCTGGCTGCTGTATAACCTCAATGAGGATCCCTACGAACTCGCCAACCACGCCCTAGACGGACGCTTCAAAACTGAGCGCCGCAAGCTGCAGGAGCGCCTGGCAACCTGGATGAGCGATACCGGGGATGAATTTGAGTTGCCGGAAATCAGCTGATGCGATCGCCAAGTTGAATGGATGACGAAAGAAGATTACGTTGTTAGGCGGTACTTTGTGGCGAGCTTTTTTGACGAATACTACTTCGCGGTCGCGAAGGGACAAGAAAGGTAGATCATGATCAGGAAGACACTCGTAATTTCAGCGATCGCTCTGGCGGTGGCGTTCAGTGCGGCAGCGGCCGAAGGCGATTGGGTAACGTTGTTTGACGGTGAATCCCTCGACGGCTGGATCCAGAAGAATGGCACGGCCACATACCGGGTGGAAGACGGCACGATTGTCGGCCAGACGACGCCAGGTAGCCCCAATTCCTTCCTGTGTTCGGAAAAAGACTACGGCGATTTCGAGTTAGAGTTTGAAGTGAAACTCATGGACAACGAGTTGAATTCGGGCGTGCAGATCCGTTCGACCACGGCCGAGCCGGAGGACGGCGCGGAGTTCGGCCGCGTCAACGGGCCTCAAGTCGAGATCGAAGCGAGCGGGGCTGAAGGCGCGCAGGCCGGCCTTGTCTATGGCGAAGCCTGTGGCGGGTGGATGTCCGAGAATGCCGAGGAACGGAAGTATACGGCATTTAAAGATGGCGAGTGGAATTCCTATCGTATCGTTGCCCAAGGACCGCGGATTCAGACCTGGATCAACGGTGAACCTGTCGAGGACCTCGTCGACGAAGAAAAGTTTCAATCCCACCCGAAGGGGTTCATTGGCCTACAGGTACACGGCGTGGGCGACAAGGGGCCCTTCGAGGTTGCGTGGCGCAACATTCGGGTCAAGGAACTCGATTCCGATGACGAGCCGCGGGAGCGAGGCCGGCGCCGCGATTAAATTGCGATCAACAAACAAGGACGAGAACTATGCCTGTACTGATTGCCCTTGTGATTGGGACACAAACGGCGCTCGCCGCGGCGGCGGACGCCGGTCCCACTTTTGAGTTGCACCGGATCGGGACCTACCGCGGGGAGTCCTGCGGGGTGGCCGACTTCAACAATGACGGTAAACTGGATATCGTCGCGCTCCCTTACGTCTATCACGCACCGGATTTTTCGCCAACGAAGATCTGCGAGGTGGAGGGCGAAGTGGACGAACAGGGTATCGGCTATCGTTGGGACTTCATGAACGCGCCGATCGACGTCGACGGCGACGGATGGCTCGACATTGCCACGTGCTCGTGGTTCGGCATGAAGGCCGAATGGCTCAAGAACCCCGGCGAAGCGGGCGGTATGTGGCCGCGCACGCTCATCGAAGAGAACGGTAATTATGAGTGCGGGGAAGCGGTCGATTTGGACGGTGATGGAAACCATAACGAGATTCTCCCAGCCGTCAAGCCCACGGTCTGGTATGAAGCGGGAACGCGTCCGGACGGTTCGAGCGGCATGATCGTTCATACCGTCTCAACGGAAGAGATGGAGTTCGGCACCGGTTGCGGTGATGTGAATGGGGACGGACGGCCCGATATTCTCCGGCCCGACGCGTGGTTCGAAGCGCCGGCGGATCCGCGCGCCGGAGCGTGGGTCAAGCATCCCCTTGCCGTGGGCGGTCGCGAGGAAGGCAAAGCCGGTCACACGCCGCAGATCCTCGTGTACGACGTGAATGAGGACGGTCTTGCGGATTTGGTCACGAGCATGGCTCACGACTACGGGATCTTCTGGTACGAGCAACAACGGGACGGGGATGCCGTTACGTGGAAGCGCCATCTCATCGACGATTCCTGGTCGCAGGCGCACAGCCTGTTCCTGGCCGATCTCGACGAGGACGGTGACCTGGACCTTGTTACCGGCAAGCGTTACAAGGCCCACAACGGGAATGATCCGGGCGGCAACGATCCGCCCGGGGTGTACTGGTATGAACTGGACCGCGGCGCGGAGCCGACGTGGACGAAGCACGTCCTGTCTTACGACGAAGGCGTCGGTTCCGGGCTCAACCTCGTGGTCATCGACCTGGACGCCGACACCGATCTCGACATCGTCGTGACCGGCAAATGGGGCGGCCCCGCGTGGTTTGAGAACAAGCTGAAGTAATTGCCCGTTTAATCGTCTTCCGCCAGGATTTGTACAGGCCCGATTAGCCCTGAAGCCAG
>JAHDWY010000013.1:0-1466 GCA_023384315.1 Candidatus Hydrogenedentota bacterium
AGGATGACGGTGCGGGCCGGCGTGGAGGGTTGGGTTTGTCTTCGACGGCATTCATTTCGTTCAGAGTGACGGACTCTGCATCGGTTGTGGTGAACTGATCGGTATGGGCAATCAACGCAAACTTTGCGAGCGCTTTGTCCCCATCTCCAAGAGGCTGACAATCGCTATAATCCCGCGTTTACTTCTGCGGGGTGCGTTTGATTTCGGTGACGTCTTTGCGGATGACTTCGCCGGGGTAGGAGAAGGTGTCGGGCCAGAATTTGCGTCCGGGGTAGATGGCGGTGTTGATGCCGGTGTGGACGTGGTCGCCGAAGATGGCGCCGAATTTGATCCGGCCGGAATCCACGCGCTCGCCTTTGACGGTGGACGGGATGGTGCCGGCGTCGTGGCGGAAGTTGGCGGTGATGGTGCCGGCGCCAAGATTGGTCTTTTCTCCGACGACGCTGTCGCCCACGTAGCTGAGGTGGGGCACGGCGGCGCCGTCGAAGAGAATGGAGTTCTTGATCTCGACGGCGTGGCCCACTTTGCAGTGGTCGCCGATGGTGGTGCCGGGGCGGATCCACGCGTTGGGTCCGACGGTTGCGCCGGGGCCGATGTAGACGGGCCCGTCGATGACGACACCGGATCGCACGACCGCGCCGGGCGCCACGTAGACGCGGCCATTGAGGTGCGCCGCCGGGCTGACCTCGCCCTCGATCTTCGATTCCAGGTGGTGTTCGAGCATGTACTCGTTCGCGTCGAGCAGGTGCCAGGGATACCCGATGGGCAACCAGTAGCCTTCCATTTCGAGGACGCGAAACGATCCCTTTTCGGCGATCGTTTGCACGGCGCTCGTGATCTCGATCTCGCCACGCTCGGACTTCGCCGTGCTGCGCAGCACGTCGATCACGCTCGCGTCGAATTTGTACGCGCCGACGTTCGCGAGATGGGAGAAGATGTCGGTGGGCTTTTCAACGATGCGTTTCGCGTTGCCCTTCGCGTCGGTTTCATAGATACCGTAGAGGCTGGGGTCGTCAACGTGCTTGGCCAGCGCGCCCTGATCACACTCGGCCAGGCGTTTCAGGTCGCGCGGATCGTAGAGGTCGTCGCCGTTCATGGCGATAAAGGGACCGCGGACGTGGTCCGCGCATTGCAGCACGGCGTGGCCGGTGCCCAACGGGTCTTCCTGATCGACGTAGCGCAACGTGATGTCTTCGAAGCGGTCGCCGAAGGTCTCGACGATCATTTCTTTCCGGTAATGGACGACGACGATCACCTCGTCGACGAGGCCGCGCAAGGACTGCAACTGGTGTTCGAGAACGGTCTTGTTCGCTATCTTCAACAGCGGCTTCGGTCGCGTGAGCGTGAGCGGATAGGTGCGCGTCGATTTGCCCGCCGCCATAATTACTGCCTGCATGATCGGTCTCCCTTGATATCCGGCGGATGGTACCGCAAGACCCCGTGCAGCGGCAAATGGATCAGGCGGA
>JAHDWY010000013.1:1476-2628 GCA_023384315.1 Candidatus Hydrogenedentota bacterium
GGGCGATGGCATCGCGCTGGTCGGCGGTGAGGTCGGCGCATTGGAGTTTGTCGACGTTGGCTCGGGGATGGTAGAGGGGCGTGTTGGTGCCGAAGAGGATCCGGTCAACCCCGAAAGTCTCGACGGCGTGTTCGAGATCGCCGAGGCGTTCGTAATTGGAGGTGTCGAACCACAGGTTCTTCGGCCACGGCGCATGCACGCGCTCGACTTGGCCATACTTGATCCCGAGCGCGACGACCTTCAACGACGGATGACGGCCGGCGAACACGCCGACGCTTTCGGCGGGGATGTCCTCCACGATCAAGCGCCGGAATTGACGCCGCGGATCTTCCAGCCCGACTTGCACGAATACCGGAACCTTGCGCGCGGCGCAGCATTCGACGAGTGCGAGCAAATCAGGATTCTCCGCATCGTCGAGGGTGAAGCGGTGATAGTTTGGATAGAGGACCAACCCCGCCATGCCGAAGTCGTCGAGGCATCGCTTCAGGTCGTCCAGCCATCCGGCCAGATTCGGCCGAAGCACGGCTAAGGGAACCAGCCGATCGCGATGGAGCTGCGCGAGGCTTCGGAGTTCGTCGTTGCCGTCTTGCGGATTGTAGTAATGAACCGAATGGAGTGACGACACGGCGGCGCGTTCGATTCCGAACTGATCCATGTTTCGCAGGAGGTCGTCGATCCCTCCGACGGGCCGGTAGGGCCAATGCCCGATCTTGGCGTTGACGTCAAACACGGAGCCAGCGCCTCACGTTTTCGCCGAGAATCATCTTCTGTTCCGCTTCCGGCAGTCCCGCGTTCAATACCTTGCTCATCTGCACGGCAATGCTCCGGCCCGGTGCGTCCGACCCGAAGAAGATGCGTTCCGGCCCCAAGTGTTTCCGGAGACACTGGACGATGCCGTCTTCCGGTTCGCCGCCGGAAATGTCGACGGCGAGATTGGGCACGTTCGACACGACCCGGGCCGCTTCTTCCCAGCGTCCGCCGCAATGGGCCATCCAAAGTTTCAGTTCCGGATAACGCGCGCCGAGGTTGGCGACGTGGCGCGAAGTGGACTCCTTGGTCATTCCGCCGGTGGCTTTGAGCCAGGCGTGGGCCATGATGGGCACGTCAAGTTCGATGGCGCGCTCGACGATGGGTGCGAGGCGGGTGTCGTCG
>JAHDWY010000013.1:2647-8879 GCA_023384315.1 Candidatus Hydrogenedentota bacterium
ACGCGGCTGGGTCCGTCCACGATCTCGCGGTCGATTAGCTTCAGGGATGTATCGACATGGTCGGCGCTGACATAAGTGAACCCGATAAACCGGTCCGGGTGCTTTTCGCAGGCGGCACGCACGTCCGCGGCGGCTTCCTCCAACTGCAGCACCGTCGGGAACTCGACCCACTTGCGCGACAGCGAACAGACGCACAGCTTGTCGATCCCGCTGCGGTCGGCCGCCTTCAGAATGGCCGAAAGATGGTCGTCTTCGGCGTTGAGTATATGGACATGACAATCGATGATCATGTCTGCGCGACTTCCTCCTCCACATCCTCCAGGAAGTAATTGTACGTACGGGCGCCCATCTCCTCAATAATCTCCCAGGCGTCGTTGGGGTCGACGGCCGCGATGAGCCGTTCGCGCACGATGGGATCGGAGACCATGCCGGCCAAGCCCGCCATCACTTCGAGGTGATGCTTCTCGTGTTCCGTGGGGGTGGCGATTACCATGATGAGTTTCGCGGGCTCCCCGTCCGGCGCGTCAAAGGGCACGCCCTTGCGCGAAATCCCGAGGACCCCCTGCACCTGGTCCGTGATGTCAAGGCGGCCATGGGGTATCGCCGCGCCGTGGCCGATGGCGGTGCTGTGCTGTTTCTCCCGTTCGACGATCGTGTCGTACAACTCGGCAGCCTGTGCCTTGTCCAATCGATGAGCTTTCACGAAGAAATCGGTCAACTGATGCAAGGCGTCCCATTTGTCCTCGGCTTCCAGGTTGGTGAGGATGAACTCCTCCTGAAGGAACTCCATGAGGCGGGGCCGGTCCAACCCCGCTTCCCTGGATCGGTTCAAGGCCCTCCTTGTGAAGAGCGGTCCAATGATTTCATTGATCGTGACCGCCGCGACCAAGAGCGCCACAATCTGCGACGCGATCTCCGACGGAATCCGCGGGTCGCTCTCCAGAAGGACCAATAGTCCGATTACTACGCCCGCCTGGGGGATCAGCGCAAAGGGAATGTTGGTCGCGATGCGCGGGGAGCAATGGGTCACACGCGCCCCCGCGAAAGCCCCCGCCATCTTTCCCACGCAACGCGCAGCTACGTACACGAGACAGAACGCCCCGGCGGAAAACAGCGCATCGAGATGAACGGACATACCTGCGAGCGTAAAGAAGCAAGTATATAAAATGGGTTCAATGGGTCCGAGTTCGCGGACGAGCCGGTCGCTTTCCTTCGAGAGGTTTCCCAGGCAGATCCCGAAGATGAGGCAGGTGATGAGCGGGCTCAGACTCAAGATCAGCGCCACCTCGGTACAAACCAGGATGGCAATGATGAGAATGCTGAAATCATGGGTGTGGGGCATGTGAACCAGCTTGTCTACCGCCAGACCCGCAAGAATGCCCACGCAGAGCGACCCGGCGAGTTGAATCGCCGTCGTGATGAACGCGGCCTGTAAGCCCGCGGCCGGACCCGATCCGCTGTAGTAATTGGCCACAAGGGTCTGAACGAAGGCAAATACGGTAATGCAAAGCCCGGCATCTATCGCCACGACCCCCAGCAGGGTCTTTACGAAAGGACCTTTCGCGCGCATCTCGCGAATAATTGCAAGGGACGTCGCCGGGGCCGTCTCGATGGCCAGACTCGCGAGGAGTATCGCCGTTACCCAGTCCGCGCCGAAGGCGAGCGTCAGCGCGGCCACACATGCAAACGCCGCAGAAGAATCGAGCAATGCGATTCCGAGGATGCGTTTCAACGCGGAACGGATCCGCCTGTACGACAATTGCTGCCCTACCGAGACTGCGATGAGCGAGGTCGCGAAGGTGGAAAGGGGTTGCAGGTTTCCGGGCACGTCCAACTCACGGAATATCGTCAGCCCAATGGCAGCCCCGATGACGATGTTGCCCGTGATCGCGGGCACGTGCAGCTTCTTGGCCAGCCATCCGCCGAGCAAGCCCGCAAGTACGACGGAGGCGACGAGAAACAACGCACTCGATTCCCGCGACGCGGCATCTGTAAGCAACTCGATGATAACGATATCCCCGATTCGACAGGTCTTCGTGCCGCCGGTCTTTGGCCCTGCAAACTTGGGAACAGGCGGCGTCCGCATTCTAGTGGCGCGTCGGAACCGGGTGCAACTGTGTTTCGCGTTGCCTCCCCCTTGGCCGAAGCGAGCGGGGCGTGTTAGAATGCCAGCGAAGGGGTGACAGGAATCCGTGAAAGAGCATCTTTCGAAAACCGCCCGGGTTTACGCGAAGAACATCGGCAAGCACTTCAAGCGCGTGCTGTTCCGGCAGGAATCCGTGAGCGACGCAGCTGCGGGCATCGCCGACGATTCGGACAAGCTCATGCGCGCGGTCAAGGGATCGCGCAAGCCGGGCGATCACCATCGCGCCGCGCGGTACGTGGAGAAGGGCCGGAAGGCCTACAACCAGAAACGCTACGAAGCCGCCGAGGAAGCCTTTCGCAAGGCGCTGCTCGAAGATCCCGGGTACGCCCTCGCCCATTGCTACATGGGGTCCGCGATGTACAAGCAAGACAAGCTCAGCGAGGCCATCAAATACTGGACCAACGCCGTGAAACTCGCGCCGGGATCGGACGCCGCGGTCCGCGCGGAAAAGAGCCTGAGCCGTGTGCGCGTACAGCGGAAGAACGTTGTCACCGCATTAGAGGAACGCATTGACTGAATCAAGCCTGACTGCCTTCGACTACCATGTGCCGACTCGCATCGTCTTCGGTTCGGGCCGCTTCGATTCGCTGGCCGAACATTCCCATTCCCTCGGTGGGCGCCCGCTCCTGGTCACCGGCAAGAATTCCGCCCGGCGCATCGGCGCATTGGACCACGCCCTTTCGCTGCTGGAACATGCGTCCGTGTTTGACGCCGTCGAGGAAAATCCCGGCACCGCCACCTGCGAGCGCGCCGCGGATATGTGCCGGCAACTGGGTTGCGATCATGTCATCGCCATCGGCGGCGGCAGCCCCATGGACGTTGCGAAAGCGGTGGCCGGGCTGGCGGTCAACGACGGTGCCTGCGCGGATCATTTCGGGTCCGGGGGACTGCCCAACGGCGCGTTGCCGATCATCGCCGTGCCCACGACAGCCGGCACGGGCAGCGAGGTCACACCCTATTCGGTGCTGGTGGACGAGGCGTCTGGCACAAAGCGGACGATCACGTCCAAATCCATTTTTCCCAAGGTCGCCATCCTGGACCCCGACCTCACGAAACGCCTGCCCCGCGGTGTAACGATTCATTCCGGACTCGACGTGCTCAGTCAAGCGATGGAGGGAATCGTGTCCAGGAAGGCGACGCCGGTCGGTGACGCGCTGGCACTGGACGCCTGCCGCCGTGTGCGCAAATTTCTTCCTCGGGCCGCTCGCGACGGCGAGGATATGGAGGCGCGCGCGGAGATGTTGTACGCGTCCATGCTGTCGGGCTGCGTCATCGCCCAGGCCGGCACGACCCTCGTGCATGGCATGGGCTATTACTACACGCTCGCGTGCGGCGTCGCCCACGGCCTGGCCAACGGGTTGCTCCTGGCGCCCTTGTTCCGTCACAACGCGAAACATGCGCCAGAGCGCGTAGCCCCTATCGTCGAGGTGCTCGGTGGAAACCCGAAAGGGGACCTCGCCCAGGAAATTACCGCGTGTCTTCACGGCCTCTTTGCCGAACTCGAGATATCCCCCGCTGCGGCGGACCATGGGGTGGCTCGGGGGCAATTGACGGTCTTCGCCCGGGAGGTGGCGAGCGATCGATATCGGTTCCGGAACCAAATTGGGGAGATCACGGAGGCACTAATCTACGAATTCTACGAGGATTCGTTCCAGGGGGTCTGATTGGCCCACAGCGAAGAAGCTCCATATCAAGTCATTGTATTTCAGCAACTTGCATTATAGTTTCGGTTCGATTGTCGTTAAGAGAATTGATTTGTTGTGAATTTTCAATCCGGGCGCTAAAGTAAGGCCCGCCTCGTGCCGATAAATGAAACGGAAGAAAAGGCTTCAAAGGAAGCCGGACGATTTGAGTTTGAGGAGATGGACTTATGGCTGGCATCAAGGGAATAGGCGGGATACCCGAACCCGCACCCGATCGGTCGGCTAGCGTCCGGGACAAGAAACGCGACGAAACCGTCAAGAGCGCCCAGTCTCAAGACGATGTGTTGATCAGTTCCGAAGCGCAGGCTGCGGCGAAACTCGCCCAGTTGCTGCAGGTGGCCCGGCAACAGACCGACGTCCGCGCCGAACGCGTGGCCGCCGCCAAGGCCGCCATCGAACGTGGCGACTACAAGAAACCGGAAGTCGTGCAGGAAGTCGCCCGCCGCATCCAAGACCTACTCGGCTAACCAACCGCGAGCGCATCGCTCCCCCCGAGGATTGAGTGCGCATCGCGGTTTTTCTATGTCCAGCCCCGGAAGTGCCATGGGCTTCCAGCCCATGATTCCCACCGTGACTGAAACTGGATCAGCGGCCGCGATCCACGCCATGACGTCGCGCAACTCCGATCGTTGAAGAGGCCATGGGCAGGATGCCCATGTGTGCTCACGGGCAAGATGCCCCCACCTCGAAAGCTCCCCACCCGGGGATCTGTTTAAATTGCCGCCCGTGGTGCGCGCGAGCGCGTGCTAACGCGACTGCAGCAGGTACAGGTTCTTCTCCCCGCGAAGCAGGATGCTCGTGCGGCCTTTGCCGCTGAGGTCGGCCGAGAACTCCACGCCCTTGATGGGCTCTCCGAAGGTGTGTGTCCAGTCGGGATCGCGGGAAAAACCATCCGCGGCGAGCCAGAGATGGTAATTGTTTGGCTCCGTGCCGAAGCCCAGATCGGTTAAGCCATCCCCATCCACGTCCACCATCGCGATGTTGGCGACGGGGTTGCGGTTCAAGAAGAAGTTGATGGGACCCTTGGCGGAAATCATCCCGGCCGGTTTGGGATCGTAGCGTGCATTGTCGGGAACGTACAAGTGAATCGCGATGCGCACGGGCCAGGATCGTCCCACGACGGTCCGCACGAGAGAATCGATGGACACGCCGGGCCGCGGCGCGTCCCACAAGACCAGGTCGAAATACCCGTCGCCGTTAAAATCCGGATTGTAGGTGTAGGCCTTGGTGAGCCAGCCTTCGTCTTCTTGTTTGAAGAGCATCCCCGGATAGCGGCGGATGGGACCCATCTTGGATTCGGAGCGTTCGTGTATTCCGGCATCGCCTGATACGGTTCGAAGATGGACCAGCGTGCTCCCGGAACCGTCGCTGCGATAGACGACGTACTGCCTGGCGGTCTGATCGTCGCGCAACAGCGAAGCGTACCATTCGCCCGCGTAGGGGCCGCTGTTTTCGGTCAGCGTGGTGAAGTCGCTGTCTGCGGTGGGATTGGTCAGATCGTTGATTAGCGCTCCGGACTGTGTGCTATCGCTCTCCAAGGGAAAACTGGGCGGCAACTCGCGCGGAGTAGTGGCTATGACCTGCGTCCAATGGGTTCCCCGATCTTCGTACTCCTGAACCCAGGACGGAGACCAGTACAAGCGATCGGAATCCGTGCCGTCACCCGCCGCGTATCCGTGTTCTTCAATCAGCTCACCGGTCAGTCTGTATATCCGTACTCCGGTGGCGTGAGGCAACACGATCGCGGGTGCGTCCAGGTATGGCGAGACAAAGACCTGTGGACTCGGAGTTCCAGACATCAACGCGTAGGTGGAATCCGCCTCGAAGAGCACCTGACGTGCCGGAGCCTCTCCCGGCGACAATTCCAGGGAGACAATCTTGCTTCCCTCGATGACGATCACTTCCGATGCGCCATCGGCATCAATGTCGTACACGTCGTACGCGCTGTCACTGTCGGAGAAGGAGAACTCGGTCACAAACTGATTCGAGTAATGGATGCGCACGTCGCGGCCCGACTGTACCCAAAGGTCGGCCTCGCCGTCGGCGTCGATTTGGACCGGAAAGACGCGCGCGTCGGGATCCAGCAAGGGGATCTCTCGCACGTCAACCGCGCACACGCTCAAACTGAGTGCTGCGGCTAAGGAAAACAGACTCATGGCGCGCTGTCCCGTGTGAGATACATGACGTGGCGCGGACTTTCGTCATCGGTACTAGAATCGTTTACCTCCACAACAACGTCGCTGCGTCCATCACCATCCAAATCGCATACGCCGAAATCCGTAATCTCCGTGGCGTCCACCGTGGCGTACGGCTTTCCCACAAGCCCGGAATCGGTCATCAGGTATACCGACAATCGCGTGGGCCGCTCTTGCACCAGCACATC
>JAHDWY010000013.1:8889-9774 GCA_023384315.1 Candidatus Hydrogenedentota bacterium
CGGCCGTCTCCGTCGAAATCTCCGCGGTAATCGAAAAGCCACCCGCCCGTATACCGTAGTTGCATCGTCGACGGCTGCACGATGGGCTTTCCGAGTTCGAGCGTGAAGGTGCGAGTCACATCCGGCGATTGCGCGAAGGAGCCCGTTTTCGATTGAAAGTGAATGCGCACTTCATGCTCAAGCTGGCTGCGCGTCATCACGCGGAGGAAGGTCTCCCGCAAACCCGCGTCGAACAACGTCGTCCGATCGACGATCAAATCCTGGCGGCCGTCCCCGTTCATGTCACCAAAGGCAGGCGCATTGCTCAACGAGGTGTTCCGAATCGTGTCGAACGATTGTCCGCCATTGGTGGAGATCTTGACAGTAAGCGTGGGCGTTGGTGTCGCTTTGTCGGTATTGTAAGAAACTTCCTCCGTGAAGAAGTCCACGTGGTCGTCTTGGTTCAGGTATACCGTTCTTCCATTTACCGGTTCGGATTCAGACAACACGGTACCATCTGTGCTCAGTGAGAATTCATCGCCCAAAAGAATCTCATACTGTTCGGCAACCCAACGACTCCGGCCCTGCGTGTGATCGGAGACCTGATCGCGAAGCAACAACAAGCGATCGCCCTCGATGGCGTAGTTATGACTGAATGCCACGACGGGTAATGCGATCCTCCTCCGTGTCTCCGGCCAAAGCAGTGCGTCCACTGGCCGTACGGCGGGTTGAGCGTTGTAACGCAGAACGCCCGCCGGTGCAAAGAAGGGACCCTTCCGCGCAAACACAGCGAGCCCGTTTTCAGAAGGCAGCACAATCTCGGGTCGGCCGTCGCCGTCGAGGTCGTACAGGAACCGCTCGAAATGATGCAGCGGACTCTGCACGGCCGGATCGGGGTCGTCGCCC
>JAHDWY010000013.1:9784-18576 GCA_023384315.1 Candidatus Hydrogenedentota bacterium
CGGTGGGGGTCTCTGGTGGAAAGGCGATTTCCTGCTGGAGAATGCGCTCCCACTTCCCGTCCTTCCATCGAAGGACGCTCAGCGCGGACGCGAACCGGACATACAACTCGCCTTCCCAAATATCGGCCGCGCCGCGCCCTTCAAAGGTGGGCAACGGGTAAACGTTTTCGTTTGCGAACCGGCCGTCAACCTGAAGCACGAGCGATTCTTGCGTAAGAATGTCGCTCAATCCGTCCCTGTCAAGATCGACGTAGCGCACGTACTTATCCGACGCCGGGTCCTGAGATCGTGGGATCTGGATATTCAGATCCTGCTCCACAAACACGGCGCCGTGGAGCGCCACCATGAGGACGGCGGCGATCATGACTGGATGTTCCGGCGGCGGAGGGCGTAGATGGCGATGGCGGTGAAGACGACGATGGAGCCGAGCGAGGTGGCGAGGCAGTAGTACAACTCCGGCGTCCAGCTCGCGTCGATGCCTTCGCTGTTCATGGTGAAAACGTACCAGGGCGACTCCAGGTAGGTGGAGAACAGGAAGGGCGCCACGTGCAGCGGGTATTTGACGGCGTCCAGCACGATCCAGATGCCAATGGCCGCGCCCACGGCCGCGCCCGTGCTGCGGACCAGCGTGGACAGCATGAGCGCGTAGGACACGGCCGCGAACTGGGGCAGGAGCACCACCAGCGCGCCCAGTCCGTACATGGCGATCATGTGCGTGCTCGTATACAGCATCTCACCGCCGTATTCGACGCCGTCCAGCTTGCCCCGCAATGCGGCGATGCTCCACGTCGCCAACGCGACGAGGACGGTGAGCAGGGCGGCATAGGTCATGCCGTGCAACAGCTTCGCGATCAGAAATTCGTGACGGTGCAGGGGCCGAACCAGGATCATTCGAATCGTGCCGTTGGACGTCTCCGACGAAACCAGCCCGGCGCAGTACGTAAGAATCAGGAGCAGCCCGAGCAGGTTCAAGGCCATGGGCGTGGCGAAGGCGACAAAGGCGTACGCGCTGGCGCTGTCTTCGCGGATAGGTTGCATCAGCGGGGCGAACGCGGCCATCACCACCACCAGCACGGGGCCCACGTAGGCGGACTTCGATCGCATGGCCTTGATGCATTCCACGAGATAGGCGTTGCCCACGCGATGGATCATGAGTGCAGCACCTTGACGAAGTAATCCTGCAAGGTCCGCCGTTTGGGCAGCACGCCGGAGATCCGGTAGCCCGCGCCGATGAGGAAGGTGGTCAACTGATGGACCGACCCGCCGTTCAACACCACGCGCACGCGGCCCGGCAGCACGGACACCGATTGAACCCAGGGCTGCTCCTTCAACCGTTTCGCGGCGGCTTCGGGCGCGTCGATCAAGACGTCCGCCTGCGAGGTGTCGTAGGAAATGAGCCGGTCGGTCTCTTCGCAGGCCAATAGCCGTCCCTGGTTCATGATGGCGATGCGGTCGCAGAGGGTCTCCACTTCGTGGAGCATGTGGCTCGAAAAGATGATCGTCACCTTGGCCTCATCGGCCAGGAACCGCAGCAGCTTCAGAATCTCCTGCGTGCTTTCCACGTCCATCCCGCCGGTGGGCTCGTCGAGGATCAGCAGGTCCGGCTCCGTCAGCAGGGCCTGAGCCAATCCCAACCGCTGGCGCATGCCATGGGACATGGCCCCCACCTTCCGTCCGCCCAGGTGCAAGAGTCCGACCCGGTCCAGGGCGCGGTCCACGGTGACTTCTTTCCGGGAAAGCCGCGCCAGGAGTTGCAGGTTTCGTTTCGCGGACAGGTGGTTGTAGAAGGAGGGCCGCTCGACCATAACGCCGATGCGCGCGCTCACGTCGAGGAAGTTCCGCCGCAAGTCCTTGCCGAAGAGGCTGATCGTGCCGGAGGTCGGGGGAATAAGGCCGCAGAGGGCGTAGAGGGTCGTGCTCTTCCCGGCGCCGTTGGGCCCCAACAACCCGAACACTTCGCCTTCCTGCACAGACATGGTCAGGCCGCTGACCGCGACCACCGATCCGTAACACTTGGCAAAGCTTTCCGTCTGCACGCACGCGGCCATGCGGCGGATAGTATCAATTTCCGGGATGGCAGTTCCAAGTGAGACGGGAGGCTGGAGGCGGGAGGCTGGAGGAACGCAAAAGCACACGGACAGACACGGACAGACACGGACACGCAGAGTCAGCCGCGGCGGCACGAACAAACACGACCACGGGCAGATAGAGACGGGCAGGGACTTACGCGGGCAAACACGGACGATCGGAGTTCGACGCGAAAGAGACCGCGCCCGGCCGTGCAGGTCCGTGTGTGTCCGTGCAGGTCCGTGCCGGTCCGTGTGTTTCCGTGCCGGTCTGCGTCTCATCCCTGCGCGGGGCGGATATCCTTGATCACCAATTGCACGGTGGTCTCGCCGCGCCACGTGTTGAACTGGGGCGAGAAGGCGATGTCCACGGCCGGGGCGGAGGACAATTCCCCGAGCCACTCGGCCATACGGAACCCGATGGCATCCATGACGCGATTCCCATTGCGGAGGGCCACCTTCAAATGGCCGCCGCGCAGTTCGCGCCAGGAATAGGGCATGGGTTCCGCGCCGAAGCTGCAGAAAAGCGGCGCGGGGTTCGTATTGCCGAAGGGCTGCAGTTGTTCCAACTGCGTCACGAGGCGGCTGTCGATTTCCGAAAGCCCCACCTGAGCGTCGATTCGCAGTTGCTTTCGCAGGTCACCTGCCGGCAGGAGCGTCGCGGCCTGCGCCTCGAACATCTCCACAAACGCAGCCACGCATTCTTCCCGGATCGTGAGTCCGGCCGCCGCCGCATGCCCGCCGCAGGTCACCAGATGCTCCACGCAGGCGTTCATCGCTTCCGCAATGTTGAATCCCGCGATGCTGCGCGCGGACCCTCGCCCGATGCCGTCGTCGTCGATCCCGATGAGCACGACCGGCCGGTAGTGAACCGCTTGAATGCGGCTCGCCACAATCCCGATGACGCCCCGATGCCAGCCGCGCCGCGCGAGCACGATGGTCCGTTGTTCGGGCCGGAAACTCGCCTCCAATTCCGCGAGCACTTCCGCAACCGTATCGCTCTCCAGCACGCGCCGTTCCTGGTTGGCCGCGTCGAGTTCCTCTGCGAGCACCCGCGCTTCGTCCGGCGAATCCGTGAGCAACAACTCCAGGGCGGACAATCCGTCGCCCATGCGGCCGCCCGCGTTGATCCGGGGCGCGATCTGGAAGGCGATCTGCTCGGCAGTCAGGGTGCTGAGGTTCACCCCGGCAACTTTCGCAAGCGCTTGAATACCGGGACGCGTGACTTGGGTCGCCGCCTTGAGGCCCGCCGCCACGAGATTGCGATTCTCCCCGCGCAGGGGAACGACGTCGGCCACGGTGCCCAGCGCGACCAGGTCCAAATCGCAGGCGTCCCCGGTCAACGCGCGCGCCAGATGGAACGCCACTGCCGCACCACAGGCTTCGCGGCACGGGTGCGTGGGATCTTCCCGCTGTGGATTGATCACCGCGAGTGCGGGTGGAAGTTCGCCCTCGATCAAATGGTGGTCCGTCACGATGACGTCGATCCCCAAGTCTCGCGCGCGCTCGCATGAAGCGTGGGCGGCGATACCGTTATCTACCGTGACGATCAGCGAAACGCCTGCTTCCTTCGCCGCGTCGACCCGGTCCGGGCTCAACCCGTACCCATCCACCAGCCGGTTCGGCATGCCGTAGCTGCATGTTGCGATCCCAAATCGTCGCAGCGCCCGCACGAGCAGGGCCGTGGCCGAGATGCCGTCCACGTCGTAGTCGCCAAAAACGAGGACATGCTCTTCGGCGTCCCGGGCGCGCCGAAGCCGTTCGACGGCGGCCGCCATATCCGTGAGCGTCGACGGGTCGCAGATATCGTCGAGCGTCGGATTGAGAAAGCGTTGCACCTCTTCGCGCGAGCTGACGCCGCGACCAATCAGGATGCGCGCGATGATGGGATTCAAGCCGGTCTTGGAAGCAAGCGCGCGCGTGAGCGCCCGGTCACATTCCACGATGGACCAGTCGGTTTGGCCGTTCGTGCCGGTCAACATGAAAACCTCGCGAGCGTGACGATTACGTCGACGACCTCGTCGGGCGTCATGCTTGTCGTATCAACAACGGTTGCGTCCTCCGCGCGGCGCAATGGAGCAATCTCCCTCGTCATATCCTTCTCATCCCGCACGCGGATCTCCTCCGCCAAGGCACCTTCGTTCACGTGAATTCCCTTCTTGGCAAATTCCTCGGCGCGACGCCGGGCGCGTTCCTGCAGCGAGGCGTCAAGATACACTTTGCACACGGCCGCGGGAAACACGACGGTACCGATGTCGCGCCCTTCCGCCACGGTCGGCCCGCGCGACCCGATGGTGCGCTGCAACTCGACCAGGCGATCGCGCACGCCGCGGCTCCGGTCCAGCTTGTGAATGTTGCGCGTCACCTCGGGGCTCCGAATCGCTTCGGTCACATCATGGCCGTCGACGCGCACGATCTGGTTTCCATTCTCCTCGCGAAGATCCAGGACCATGGCGGCCGTGGATTCCGCTAGCGCAGCCGGATCGTCGAGATCGATCCCGAGATGCATGGCGCGCCAGGTTGCCGCCCGATACATGGCGCCCGTGTCGAGGAAGGCATATCCGAGCTTCTCCGCCACCTTGCGCGCGATGGTGCTCTTCCCTGCGCCCGCCGGGCCGTCAATGGCGACGATATTCCTGGCCGTCTCGCTCATAACAGCGCGCCGCTACGATGCGGCGAAGATTCTCCCGTTCTCGCGCAAGTACGTGCGGCGATCTTCCTTGCCGCCCACGGTTTCCAGCATGGCGCCCTTCGGCGGCGCGGGTTCGTTGAGCAGATACGGGTCTGCGTAAATCTTCACGCCCGTTTCAAACACCCCCGTGACGCGAGGCGAGACGCGCACAAAATCGTCCACCGGAACGGCGATTTGATACTCCTTACGGAGCACCTCGGCGACGCCGCGCAATTGTTCGGTCAGTTTTTCCTTCGATTCCACGTAGCTCGACAAGCGGTCCATACGCGTGGTAACGGTCCGCAACGAGAGCTGCACGAAACTGGACTGCATCCGCTTTCCCAGGGGATCGTCCAGCGATTTCGCGCGCGCTTTCACCGCGCCAAGGAATTGCTTCAGCAGGGCCACGGTGGGGAGCGAACCCGACTTGTTGTCGAGCACTTCCTTCGCCGTGAACACTTCGCGCAGTTGGGCCTCATACTTGGCAATTACCGCGCGCAGTTCTAACGCTTCCTTGTCACAATTGGCGCGGCGCTCGCGAACTTGATGAAGACTCGATGCGGTCTTCCGGACATCGCTGGTCGTCGCAAGCATGCGCTCCTTGATCGCCGCGATGTCCGATAACTCGTCGGTGACATCCTTGGCGAAACCGCCCTCGGCCTCGAGGTGCGCAAAGTCGGACGTGACATCGTCAAGCGACGACTCCTCCAACGTTTCCGATTCGTCGGTCGACAGACCCTTTAGGCGTTCGAGCCGGCCCAACCGATCTTCTCCCAACTCCACGAGGGTCTGTAACACTGCACGGATCCGGTTGACTTGCGCGAGCCGATGCTCGGCCTGCCCCAACTTCTCCGCGACGGGGTGCAACTGATCTTTGCCGGTCAGGTACACGATGGCGTTGCGGGCGGCGTGTTCCGCTTCGGCCTGCGAATACAGGATGCGCGTCTCCAAGGCCGAGATTCGCCGCTGCAGGTTTGCGGTTTGCGCCAGGTGCCGCAACGCTTCCGGACCCGGCTCCTCGCCATAGTCCTGACACGAGAGAGACGTGCGCAGCACGATGGCGAGTTCCCGGGCATCGGACCGGCGAAACCGCGCCGCAGTCAATTCGCGGGATACCATGAATACGCCACCGTACACATCGCCCCGCACGTGGATGCTGGGCGAAATGTATTTGCCCATGATGGCGGTCTGCTCGATGCACACCTCGGAACCGCCGAACACGAGATCGGGCGACTCCGCGGAACGGCAGTGCACGCCCCCCCACTTAGAGACGACATAGGCCCTGACGATGATGTTGCGGGCGCGAATGTTCCCCTGGCGAACGACGACCACGCCCGAAATGTTCTCGCGCACTTCGCAGTGTTGCGATGCGGCGACTTTGCCCATGACGAACCCGTCGACGCTGCACGAACCCTCTTCGATAACCAAAGTACAGTTCTCGGGTACGCTCCCCAAGACCTTCAAGTGGCCCGCGCGGTGAATGAGCACCGGCCCGCGTCCTTGAATGTTGATCCCCGCGAACATTTTGATCTCGCGTGGCTTCGCCCCGACGATATCGCGCTCCGTCACCACGTGGAGTCGCGTGGACAAAGCCGGCAACCGCGGCGTAATGCTGACTTTTTCGTATCGATCTTCAATCGCCGTGGCATGGCGATCCAGAAGCTGGATAACCCGCGCAAACTGGTCCGGCCGGGCGCAGGTTTTCGCAAGCTGCAGCGAGGCCAACAACATGTCCAGCTCGTCCCATGCCAGGTACTGCGTGTTTCCCGCAGTCAACTCGTCAATGAGTTCTCGCAGGACCCACTGATGCCGCCGTCCCTCGGTCACGGCAACTTCCGTCGCGGGCTGCGTAGACCATCCTTTTACCTTCTTGGGAAGGGTTTCGTGGGCGGACAATGCGGCGGCGTCCCCCGCAAGCGATCGGTACCACGAATCGCAGATGGCGATGTCCTGGAGCGTGACCTCCCCCAACTCGTCTTCCGGCATCGCGCTCACGTATTCGATAAGACGGTCCAGCATGTGATCCTAGACGGACACCCCCGCTTCTTGCGCCATCGCCGCGATGGACTCGCGAAATGGCGGACGCAATATCCCCCGTTCCGTAATGATACCGGCAATCAGTTCGCTGGGCGTAACATCGAAGGCCGGGCTATAGACCTTCACGTTGTCCGGCGCGGTGCGTTTGCCAAACCCATTGGTCACTTCGTCGTCACCGCGCAGCTCGATTGGAATCTGGTCGCCCGAGTCCAGCGAGAGATCAAAGGTGGAAAACGGCGCCGCCACGTAGAAAGGCACCTCGTGGGCCTTTGCGATGAGCGCGACGTTGTAGGTGCCGATCTTGTTGGCCGCGTCACCGTTGGCCGCGATGCGGTCGGCGCCGACGATCACCAACTGAACGCGCCCTTCGCGCATGACCTGCGCCGCCGTGTTGTCGCATATCAACGTGACGTCAATTCCGGCGTTCATCAATTCCCACGCCGTGAGCCGGGCCCCCTGAAGCAGGGGCCGCGTCTCGTCCGCGAACACGTGAAAGGTCCGGCCCGATTCGTGGGCGCGAAACATCACGGCGAGCGCGGTTCCGTAGTCGGCAGTTGCAAGCCCGCCGGCGTTGCAGTGCGTGAGCACCCCTGCGCCGTCCGCGATCAAGGACGCGCCGTGCTCGCCGATAAGGCGGCAGGTGCGCCGATCCTCTTCCAGGATCGTCAGGGCTTCTTGTTCAAGCCTTTGGAACAAGACGTCGGCGCTCGATGTGCTTGCATTCGCGCCAGCCACGGCCCGCATGCGGTCCAGCGCCCAGAAGAGATTCACGGCGGTTGGCCGCGACGTGGCCAGGTAATCGGAGACTTCATGAACGGCCGCGAGCAAGGACTCGACATCCTTGGGGTTCTTTTCTCGAACGCCGACCAGCACGCCGAAAGCCGCGCACACGCCTATCGCGGGCGCGCCGCGGACGCGGAGCGACTTAATCGCTTCCCAAACCTGTTCCGCGGTATCGAGCTGGATCTCTTTGAATTCGCCGGGAAGCAGGGTCTGATCGATAATGATGAGCCGACTGCCTTCCCAGCGCAGGGTCGCTTGTGCCACGAATCACGCCTCCCACTGGCCGTTTGCCCTTATGCTATAGGAGGCGCGGGACGATGGCAAGCAAAATGGTCCTCGGTTTCTCCAATTTTGGACATTCGTCAGGCAGGACGAGGTTGTGGTGGAGGCGTCCAGCCTGCAACGTTCGCAGGCTGGAAGCCTGCACCACAAATGGCGGTCCTTCGCAGGTTACCGGTCGGTCAGCAACCCGAACCGCGTGACCATGAGAAAGACCAAGGCTTCCAATTCGTCGCGAGTCTTCAGGGAAATCCCGAACTGGCGGGCCAGATCGCCGACGTGCTTTTCCAGGAGTCGCAGCTCGGTGCCCAGCGTGTCGTAGCCCTCGAAGGGGCCCGCGAGGCCGGCGGCCGCCGTGGCGGCGGTGATGTTGCAGAGGTAGTCCACGATGTGCCCCATCTTCTGGTAGTCCAGCTTCTCCGGGGTGTCCGTGGGCAGGTGGTAGTGCTCCCACTGGCCGCAGGAGAGAAACAGATAGGGGCGCTCGTTCACGCGGAATACATGGTGATCGCTCATGTCGCCCACGTAGCGGTTCAAGGTGGCGACGGTGCGAATGCCGGACTCGGGCTCGCAGTCCTGGACAATGCGTTCGAGGGCCGGATCGCTTTCCATGCCCATTACGAAGAGCAAGTCCTCCCTGCCGGGAATGGGAACCGCATGCCCGATCAAGTCAAGCACAATCGCGCAGTGTATCGCGCGATCCCTCTGGTGATTGTAGTAATGGGTCGAGCCCATCAACGGCGTAAGGAAATGCGGCGGCTCCTCCGCGTCGAAGAACGCAAAGAGCACGGTGCGCTCCAGGGCGCGTTGGCGCAAGCCCTCCACCGACGCAAGGGCGATGGCGATGGCCGCTGCGTTATCGTCAGCGCCAGGGAAGGGCCCGCAGGTGTCGTAGTGGGCGGCAATGAGCACGGGGTCCAACTCGGGCCGGGAACCGGGTAAAGCTCCGATAACAT
>JAHDWY010000788.1 GCA_023384315.1 Candidatus Hydrogenedentota bacterium
TGGACGAGATGGCCTTCTATTCCCTCGGCGCGGCTTCCGATGGCGGCGAAGGCGCGGTGCATGTGCGTTGGACGAACGACGTGAGCGACGACAACCTGCTGTGGTACGACGTGGGCTACGCCTACCGGCACGATCTCTGTCAGTACCACTCCCACTTCAGCGGCGACGAGATGTTCTGCAACTTCGTGCTCGATCCCGGCGCGACGGCGTGGCGCGCGACGTACGAGTACCCCTTCCTTTTCTACGACAACGATGACGACGGCGTGGCCGAGGAGGCGATCCGGTACTGCGCGAACGGCGCCGAGATCGGAAACGTCCGGCACAGCTTCGACGCGGACGACGATGCGACCGCGAAGCACCCCCGGGATTATGACGTGTCCATCACGGCCTATGCGCCTGAGGGCGGTATCGTTGCAGCCGCCGATGCCATGCAAACCATCCAATTGCGTGAGATCCCCACGGAGCCATTTCTCGCGTACGGCCCGGGTCAAACCGCGGGGCTCGCAGCGATCTGGGATCGCATGTTGTTCACTTGGGACGAGGACGACAACAACGTCGACGCGGATCGTTACGAGGACGCCCACGAACGTTGGGAAGGCGTCATCGCGAAGGGTACAGAAGGCTTTGAGCAAGTCGGCGGTCCGAGTTGCGGCGCGGTAAACAAGCGGTACGAGCTGGCCATTCAAACCGGGCAACCCATGCAGACCTATCTGCATCCCGTCGACCAACGCATTCACCTGCGCGGGGCACAACGGGCCTGGCTTGATGTGGACGCCGACCAGGATCGCAGTGCCGACATGAAGTACAGCTTCGTCGACAGCGACGGCGACGGCGTCATCGATACCTGGAATCTGGACGCGAACGCGGACGGTTCGGTCGACGATTCCTGGATGGCAAGCGGATCGTCGGCACAGGACATCCCGTGGACCTGGGCGGAAGTGAGCGCGGCGCAAAAAAGCATCATGGCGTCCGTGCCGCAGGCCTTGCTTAGCGTGACCTACCGGCTGGAGCAGGCCCTCACCAAGGCGGGGTCAGACCCGAACAGCGATCCAGTGGCGCAACTGCTGCGCAATAATCTGAACGCGCCCGCGATTGGCGGCGCATTGCGGCAGAAATTGATCAATAGCGACGAGTCGATGCGGTTTTACCTCGATGTGCTGAAGGATCGCTTGATTCTGCAGTTGAAAAGCGTCGCGCCGGACGGGGCCCATTGGGCGGAATTCAACGGGGCGCGCGGCCGTGGCGATCTCGGGGCCATGCAGATGCTGCTCGAACAGGCGTACGGCTTAATGGACGCGCCGCCGATTTATGCGACTTGGGTAGGCGAGAAACGCGCGGCGGTCAACGATGGCCCCCGCGTAGCGGTGCTCCAGGATTGGATTTCCGATCACATCGGCTTTGAAAACAGATCGATAGCGTACCGGTGCTACTTCGGTCAGATCGATTTCTATGGCAAGCGCGAGGAAGGATTCATTCTCGATCAGTTAGACGGTGACCAGCAAGCCAGCGACTGGGGTGTCGACGCACTGTTCCTAAAGGACACGGCGGGTTGCGGCGGCGTGACGCTTATTGTAAATGGTGAGGGCTATCCTGTGTGGAGCCCGCAAGGCAGGGGATTCGTCACCTTCGAGAACAATGTGATCGAACAGACCGGCGACCGGATCGTCGTCGAGATGCTGGGAACCAACGCCGGACCCGAAGGCAGCGGGTACACCGTGCGACTGCGCATCACGCTGACGGCGGACCGCAAAGACGTGGCCGTGGAAGTTATTGTCGATGGCGGCAAGCCCGAGGACGCCATCGAGTTGGGGCTAAACCTGACGCGGCTTTCCGAGCAGCCCTTTTACCTGCTCGACCAGGAAGCGGGCGTGATGGCCGTGCGCGGGTATCAGACCTCCAATGTGGGCACTGTGGGGATGGGCATCGTGTTTCCGCCCGCGCGGTTCATTCGCGTCGGTGAATCCCCCAGCGCCAACCAGGTCGTCATTTCCGTTGAGCGCGGCGTGCCCGTAAGGTACCACGTGCAAGGAGATTGGATCCGGGGCCGGCGCTTCCCCGTGGCACCCTCCCACGAGGACTGGATGAACGAACTTCGTGCATTGGCGGCCGAGCTGAAGCTTCAATGAGAGCGATAGCGTGAGTCGGTGCAGGCGCCCTATGGAGTGCGAGGGCTTGTCCGCCTCAATCCGTATACTCATCCTGATGTCTCCTTGGACACCTACTTAGTAT
>JAHDWY010000014.1:0-16013 GCA_023384315.1 Candidatus Hydrogenedentota bacterium
G
Source organism: Candidatus Hydrogenedentota bacterium (assembly GCA_023384315.1). GTDB lineage: Bacteria > Hydrogenedentota > Hydrogenedentia > Hydrogenedentales > SLHB01 > JAHDWY01. Next base: position 2 of record JAHDWY010000014.1, read on the forward strand.
TTTCCGGTCCGGCGAGAACAGCGGTCAGTTGTTCGTGCGCAACACCGCCCCAGGGCTGCCTAGAGAGCTTCCGTTTTTGCTCAGCGTGGGAGACGTATCTTCCCTGGAACGCGCGACCGTGGAAGTGCGCGCGTGGCACGGTGACCGATTCTATCCTTCCGTGATCGAGGCGAACCCGGTTCTCTACGAGTTCGTTTCCAGCGAATCCCTGGCGCTCGCAGAAGAAGTGTTCGATGGTTTGCCGTTTACCACAATCCTTGTGGTGTCGGAGTTGCCGGCCGGCCCGGAGTTGCGTTCGCGGTCCCTCAGCCTGCTTCGAAAGTCGGGCATCGGGTAGGTCATCGAGTTCACAGACATTTTGCGCGAACTGGTGATGAAGGTGGACGAAAGCGGCCATTACCCCGCATCGCAAACGTTGCAAACGATTCGGCTGCTGAAACGGTACCGGCTGATTCGCAATCAGCAGATGGAGTTCGCGTTCTCCGTGGAAGCGCCGCCTCCCGCGGTTTCTCCGAAGGTCGAAACGTCCGACGTATCCGACGACGAATAGTCACGGTTCGATAAGAAGAAGAGAGGACTCGCCATGCTCGACCCCCGGTTTGAACAGACCCACTACATGATTCGCAAGAAGATCTTTAAATTGGTGGGGGCGGCGTTTCACATCTACGATCCTGCCGGGAGCGTGCTGTTCTACTCCAAGCTGAAGGCGTTTAAGTTGAAGGAAGACATCCGGCTATACTCCGGCGAGGTTATGCAGCACGAACTTCTGGCAATCCGCGCGCGCAACATCATCGATTTCGGGGCCGCCTACGACGTAGTCGATTCGCAGACGGGCGAGCAGGCAGGCACGCTCAAGCGCAAGGGATTCCGTTCCATGTTGCGCGACGAATGGCTAATCGCGAACGCGGCAGGGCAGGAGATCGGCGTCATTCAGGAAGACAGCATGGCGAAGGCATTGTTGCGGCGTTTCCTGACCAATTTGATTCCGCAGTCCTTCACGGGGTCGGTCAATGGCGCGACGGTCCTGGATTTCAATCGCCATTTCAATCCCTTCGTGCTGAGAATGGATTTGGATTTCTCGGCCGATACGCAGGGATACCTTGACCGGCAATTGGGTATTGCGGCCGGGGTTCTGCTGTCCGCCGTCGAAGGCCGTCAGGAATAGATTCGTCTCGCCCGGCGTATAGAACCGGGCGGCGATCGGTCGCCCCATTATCACGCAGTAACCGAAGGTCTTTCCATGAAGTCACGCAAACTCCTGATTCGAGGCGGGGTCGGCATTCTTGCCGCCGCTGCCGCATTCTTCCTGTTCCGCGAACTCAAAGGCGAGGCCATCGATTGGTACGCCCACCGCCGGTATGTCCGCACCGCAGCGTATGTGAGTTCCGCCGCACCCGACCAGATCTGTCTTACCTGGGCCGCCGATCCCGCGACAACGCAAACGATTCAATGGCGCACGTCGTCCTCGGTTGAATCGAGCGTCGTGGAGTACCGGGGCGAAGACGAGCCGGAAACGGAGACGAAACGGCAGGATGCCGCCCGAATGCTTGTCGAAGATCTCCTGTTAGAGAATGATCCGATCAATGCGCGGTTTTCCGCGACACTTGAGGGGCTCCAGCCGGCGACCGCGTACACCTACCGCGTCGGCGATCCGTCCGGCGAGAACTGGAGTGATTGGGCGGCCTTCACGACCGCGCCTGACGATGCAGTACCGTTCTCGTTCATGTACCTCGGCGATGCCCAGCGTGGTTTGGGTGCGTGGGGTCTACTCATGAATAAAGCTTTTGAACGCCACCCGGAAGCGGCGTTCTACGTGGTGGCCGGCGACCTCATCAACGACGGCGGCTGGCGGAATGAGTGGGACCATTTCTTTGGCGCGGCCGAAGAGATCTTTCGCCGCAGACCGCTCGTACCGGCGCTGGGCAACCACGACTATGACTACGACGAGGTGCCCAGGCTCTATCTCGATCTGCTGACGTTGCCGGAGAATGGACCGGACGGATTCCCGGCGGAACGGGCATATTCGTTCACGTATAGCAACGCGCTGTTCGTTGTGCTGGACTCCAACCTTTCCGCCGCTGACCAGGCGGCGTGGCTGGAACAGGTGTTGTCCACATCGAACGCAACGTGGAAAATAGCGGTCTACCATCATCCGGCATACCCGTCCGCGCCGCACCGTGAGAATGAGGATGTGAGGGAAGTCTGGGGAGCGCTTTTCGACAAGTATCACGTCGATGTGGCGCTTCAAGGGCATGACCACGCGTATCTTCGCACGTATCCCATGCACGGAGGAGAGCGGGTGGCGTCGGCGGCGGATGGCACCATCTACATTGTTTCGGTGTCAGGAACCAAGTTCTACGATCAGGTCGATCGGGACTATTCGGAAGTCGCGTTTCCGAATGTGATGACCTATCAGGTTATCGACATCTCGATGAATCCGGATCGGTTTACGTATCGCGCATTCGACGGCGAGGGCACAATCCGCGACGAGTTCGTTATCGAGAAGTAGCCGACGCGAGGAGTAGTCCGCCCACGAGCACCACATCTTCCCCAAGCGCGCAAGGGACGATTCGATAGCGGTCGCGGTAGGGGCCGAACACGAGCGCATCGACGTGCTTGCGAATGGGATCCAGAAGGACATCGCCCATCAATCTTACGCCGCCGCCCAACGCCACGAATTCCGGGTGGATCAGCGTTATGACTTTGGAGAGTGCGTGGCCGAGCGCTGCCGCCACCTGCTCGATCTCCTGGAGTGCGACGGGGTCGCCCTCCCGCGCGGCGTCCGCGAGCATGGCGCAGGTTATCGCGTTGGGATTGTTGCTGCAATGCATAGCAAGGGGCGAACTTGGTTCCAGCGACGCGACCATGCGCACCCGTTTCTCGATGGACCAACCGGAGCACAAGTGCTCCAGCTTGTCCGCCGCGCCGGGAGCCGGTGACGTGAAGTCCGGCACGTAGGTATGCCCGATCTCGGCCGCGCCGAACCCGTGGCCGTCGTGAAGCTGCCCGTTGATCACGAATGCGCCCCCGATGCCGCTGCCGATGTTCATGTAGCAGAACGTGCGCGTGCCTTTGCCGGCTCCGCAGCAGTATTCCGCCCAGCCGGCAGCGTTAGCGTCGTTTGCGATAGTGGCTGGCAAATCGAACCGTTCCTCGAACCAGCGCTTCAGGGGGAATCCCGACCAGCCGCCGACCTGGTGCGAGACCAACGCCGTGCCGGCCGCGCTGTCCACCGGACCTCCGAATCCGACGCCGATTGCCGTCACACGCGGACCGTCCTTCGCGGCTTGCTCCAATAACGCCGGAATCGAATGGTCAAACCATGAGAGGATGGACTCGGCCCCCGCCGAAGAATCCGCCGCGCCCCGTTGCCGGTGTGCGATGATGCCATCGCGCGATCCCAGGGCCGCTTGTAGCTTGGTCCCGCCAATTTCGAGACCGAGCGCCCAGTCGCTCATACTTTCGCCATTCCCGACTTAAGGACCTTCGTGGCGCGGCCGAGGACTGATTCCAGATCGACGGCGGGGAGGTCTGGTGTAGCGGTTACGATTTCGGTGGCGCCGTCTGCGGTAAGAATGAAGGTGTCTTCCGATTTGACGCCAACGCCTGAAGGGTTCCACGCGAAGGCATGGCCGAAGGAGACATCGATCCCGGCGATGTCTTTGACGCGTTTCGACCAAGTCTCATCGACAATCCGAAACGCCTCGCCGGGAGCGCCTTTAGCCGTCCGCGCGGAATACCCCGTCGTGCCGCCCTGGTGATGGTTGTGCCACTCATTTTCGGGGAAACCGAGTGTTTTGTAGGCGCTCTGGCAGGCGGCAAACACGTCGCCCAGGGTTTTGCCGGGCACGGACGCTTCCTGCATGATCGCATCGACGCCGCAGATGCGGTTATACGCGTCATGGATGTTCGCGGGAACGTCGCCCACTTGTTTGAAGCGCGTGATAGACGCTACCAAACCCTCCCGGAAGAAACATCCGACCACCATGACGTAGCTCTTGACCGTCTTTTCTTTCAGGGACCCTTGGGTGATCGGGGATGCCGTCGGCAAGGGATGCCGGAACTGGGCGATGCGATCGTCTGCGGCAATGAGCGCGACCGGGACCATGCAACGGCGTTTCGCGCCTTCTGCGATCAATGTTGCGGCGATATCCGCCTCGGCCATGCCGGGCTTGATCGCATCCAGGGTAGCCATCATGGATTCTGCGGCGAGAGCGCCGAGCTTGCGGTACTTGTCCATTTCACCGGGCGCGAGGAGGGCGCGTAACTACGCCAAATCTCCATTGACGTTTGCGCCCAGGCACCCATCATCCGAAACCAGCGTGCCGGAGAACGTATTCTTCACGACGTTCGCCGGTTCATCATCGAACCACAAGAAGCTCTTGGACTCGCAACCGAGCGCCTGCAACTCCTCGGCCATGACGCGGGGTTCCTCGATGGTATTTCCCACGAAGTAGACCGCGCCATCCTTGGTGATGAAGAGGGAGTTGGCACCCATGTCCGAAGCGAAGTTGACGTAGTTCCGCTTGCCCCCGGTAGCCATCGCGAAGTTGTCGACGCGGGACAGCAAGATGCCGTCGTAGTGGTGCTCGCGCAGGAACGCTTGAACGAGCGCGACGCGGATTCGAAACTGTTCAACCTCGGTCATGATCTTCTCCTCCGATTGGTCGTCTCTTAGTGTAGTGAATTTTGGATTCATTCGCCATTTATTTTGGGCGTATAGGCTGGAGGCTGGAGGAAGATTGCGGATTGAGTGGGATCGCGGGCTGCATACCAGGGACATCAGGGGCGGCAGGGGCGGCAGGGACACTGGGGACAGAAGAACACTTGGGTGTATTGGGGTAAACTGTTCCGATCGTTCCCTCAGGCTCCGACGCGTTTGAAGGCGCTGAGGGTTCGCCAGGCGCAGTTTTCCCAGGTGTATTCCATGGCGCGCCGTCGCGAGAAGGCCACTTGCTGCGCCCGTTCGTCCGGTGATTCCTGCAAGACGCGCCGGATGGCGCCGATCAGCGACGCGGGGTTCTCGTGGTTGTAATAGACCGGGAAGTTACCCGCTATCTCCGGTATCCCGCCAACGCGAGGTGTGATCACTCGTGCACCGCCGCGCATGGCTTCGAGGATGGTGATGCACGCGCCTTCATGGAGGGAAGTGCAGATGAAGGCGTCGCTGTGTTGCATGAGACCGGCGGTTTGCGGCACCGGGCATCGATGGATGCGCAGCACGCGCGACCCCCAGTCTTCCGGCTCCGTGTGGTCGGGCCGTCCGAGCACCACGAGGTTATGGGGGATCTCATCCTTCAACCGCTCAAAGGCCTCGAGGAGAAACTGAAGATGGCCGCGATGACGCGTGTCGCCGGAGGTGATCAGATAGGGTTTCTCAGCGATCGTATCGTGCGTGATATCGAGGCCGGGATCGGCGCCGGGCGGCGCGACGACAACCCGGTCCATCGGCACGCCCAGCAGGCTGAGCAACTGTTTTCGCAGACTTTCGGATGGCGCCACGAAGACCTGCGCCCGGCTCGCGATCTTCTTCATGTCGCGCACGAGCGCGGGAGTTCGCCACCCCGCCGATTTTTCGGCCTGTTCGAGGAAACTTAAATCGAGTGCATAGGGCACGACGGGAACGACGGTCACCGCTCCCGCCGTTTGGAGGGGCGTATACACGAGGTCCACCTGCGCGCGTTTGGCGGCCCGATCCACGCTTTTCTCCACGGGGGATTCATCAACTACCGCGGCACCGATCTTGCCCACGAAGACGCGGTCCCACCCCGGGTACGAATCGTGATTGTTCGAGTCCGTGAGGAGTACGAAATGGGAATCCGGCTGGATTTCCCGCATTTTCACCAGGACGTTGCGAAGGTACACGTCCTCTTCATCGTAACCGGGTTCCAGAGTTATAATATTGACGCCGATGCGCATGATGCACCTTTGTGGATTGTATAGGCTGGGGTCAGGGCGCGTTGCCGACGCGGTTCATCGGTTCAGAGGCCACACACGCCTGAACGCGGGACTGGAGAGAGCCGATGCGATGCATGGCGATATCAAAGGCGTGCTCCACAGCCATCGACCAGGAGTCATCGACATCGATACGGTGCGCGCGGACGCCGTTCTCGGGAGGATGCACGGTCTCCGTCGTAACCAGAACGACGACTCCATTTCGCATCAAGACTTCGCAGGCCGCGGTCCGGGATTCCGGTGAACCGATTCGGCCGGCGAGTTGCGCATCCACGATTTCGGCGCGGCGCCCATAGGACGCAAGCCGATCTTTGACCGCGGCCGCCGCCGCGTCCGCATGTTTACCGTATAGACACAACGTCATCCCTTCCGCCATTCCGCTATCTCCAATGCGAAGCCACCGGATCGCCGCTCAGGATTCTTGCAGCGCCGCCGGTTCGCGGGTCGTTCCTTTTGATACTGGGACGCATTCTACCAAAATCCCGGGTGCTATAGTGCAAACTTTTTGAACGATACATTATCCAGATTGCACGGCCTTTCCTTGAAAATCGTGTGGGACCGGTACGCCAAGTAGATGAAGGATCGTAGGCGCTATGTCCATCACGCCTATTCCTCGCAATCGTTTGCCTCCTGGCTCGCCCCCGCCGGCCATCACGAAGATGCCGTCCATTGCGTGGTTTGCATCATCGGGGCCCGTGTCGTTGTTTTCCGTGAACAAGCGATCGGTGCCTACCAGGCCCACGGCCCTCCAAGCCAGATCGCCACAGTAGACCAGCAAGTCTGGCGCAACGCCGTTGATTCGGCGATAGCTCGACTCCGGAAGAAGCACTCGGTTGCCGAGCGCGCTTCCGTCCGGACCCGGTATGCGCTCGATCCGGTCCGCCAGGTTGCGACGATAGTTCTCATACTCGGATGCCTCGACTACACCGGACGGCTCACGTCCTTGAACATTCAAAAAGATTCGCGCGTAGTAGCCTCCAGTGCTCCAAGCGCGGGTTCGGGTCCAGTCGATATCCCGATGTTCAAGCGGCTGTGGTTCGGGCGGTGGAACCTTCAGGCAGAGGTCGCCTTCGTCGATCAGCCATTGGTTGATGCACAGGCCGCCGACCATCGCTTTGGCGCCGTGGTCAGATACGATGATGACGGCAGTGTCTTCTCCGGCCAATGGAATGAGTTCGCCGATACGCCGGTCCACGGCTTCGTAGTAATCGCGGAACGCGTGCTCGAATGCGTTGCCGGGTTCGTATCGCGGGTGGCGCGGGTCACAGAAGCGCCAGAAGCCGTGATGGAGACGATCCATGCCCATGTCGACGACCATGAAGAAATCCCAGGGTTTTCCCGTCATGAGGTATTTCGCGGCAGCGAAGCGGTTCTCCATGAGCGCGTGGATCCGTTCGAGCAACTGCGGCTTGTCGTCGGTGCGGAAATCTCGTACGTCAAAGAGAAACTCGCCCACGGCCCGGGTTAGCTCGTGCTTCAGCGATTTCGGATAGGTAAAGGCCGCGTCCGCGTTAGGCGTCAGAAATCCGGAGACGAGTGAGCCGAGCAGCGGTCTGGGCGGGTAGGTCTGAGGCACGCCGACAACGACAGAACGCAGGCCGTGCTGCGAGAGAATGTCCCACACGCGCGGTTCCCGTATTGCCGTCGCGTCGGCGGTCGACAGTTCCGCATAGCTGTAGTCCCGGCGATTGCGAAATCCGTAGCAGCCGAGGGTTCCCGGGTCTTTGCTCGAAAGCATGGAGGCCCAGGCGGGAACCGTGATGGGCGGGTCGGTGCTACGAAGAAGGCCCCAGCAGCCGTTGGCTGCCAGGGCCTGAATGTTCGGGAGGTCAAAGCGGTCTTCGCCGAAGACAAAACGGGGCGCCGCGCAATCGAGACCGATTACCAGGACACGTTGTACGCGTCCATCGGGCATTTAGTCAGCTCCTTGCGCCCACTTGATCAATCCCTTGGCGACTTCGGGCCGGCTGAACTCAACGGGCGGAATCTCACCTGCCTTCAACATCTCGCGCACCTTCGTGCCGCTCAGGAACACATGGTGTTCCTTGTCGTGCGGGCAGGTCTTGATGCTGGCCATATTGCCGCAAGTCTTGCAGAAAAACGAGTGATCGAAGAACAGCGGGGTGATGCCGATCTCCGCCGGATCGAACTCGCTGAAGATTTGATGGGCATCATAGGTGCCGTAGAAGTTGCCTACGCCGGCGTGATCGCGGCCCACGATGAAGTGGGTGCATCCGTAGTTCTTACGGATGATGGCATGCATGATCGCTTCTTTCGGTCCGGCGTAGCGCATGTTTACGGGCATGAGGGAAAGCATGGTGTGGTTCTTCGGGTAGTAATGCTCGATGATGGCCTGATAGCACTCCATCCGGACCGACCCGGGAATGTCGTCGCTTTTGGTCGTTCCCATGAGGGGATGGATGAGCAGCCCGTCGCAGATTTCCAACGCGCATTTCGTAAGGTATTCGTGGGCGCGGTGGATGGGATTGCGCGTCTGGAAGGCGACGATACGTTTCCATCCGTGGTGCTCGAACTTGGCGCGTGTTTCTTTCGGCGTCAGGGCGAATTCCTGGAACTCGATCTCGCGCGCCTTCAACACGTCCAGGTCGCCCGCGAGAAAGACATCGCCCAGACTGAGCGTATAGGCAACGCCCGGGTGCGACTCATCGGTGGTGCGATACACCTTCTCCGCGATCTCGCGATGATCGACGGAGAACTTTTCCTTCAGATGTAGAATCGCGGCGATGTCGCCGGTGTCGTCTTCGATGGCGATCTCGCTGTCCAATTCAAGCTTGGCGCCTTCCTTGGTGGAAACGGAAAGCAGAATGGGGATCGTCCACGGGATTCCGGGGCGGAGGTGCATCGTATTGAGGACACTGCGGGTTTCCGCCTCATTCATAAACCCGGTCAGAGGGCTGAAGATCCCTTTTCCGATGCAGTCGATATCGAAGGCCGCGTAGGCATCTACCTTGATGCGAGGCAGGCCGGCTGCTTTCGTTTTGGCGGCCTCGAGGGCCGAACCGGTCAAGATGCGATCGACAAGCGGACCGCCATGGGGTGCGATGGACATAGTAAACCTCCGTCAACGGGTTTCTTGGGGTAATGAGCCGATTCCATGACATCGCCCGGAATTTGGAGCGAGACGTGAAAGGAAAGAGTGTAGCATCGCTGGTACGAGAGACTCAAATTGCGTTCAATCAGTGTCAGAGCAAATTAGAATTGTCCGCTTTTGGGGTTGCCTAAGCCCTTTCACAGCCAGACTTTCCCCGTGGACTGGGAGGAGAACGCAGCAAGCGGCGTGGCGGCCGATTTGAAAAGTGGGGAAATGGAGAAATATGATCGATACTAAATTGGTGCTGATGATACGGCTATGAACAGGAACCGTGGTTGCCGCGGAGGGGACTGCGCTTGACCCAGTTCGAAGCCGCGCGATGGATTCAATGACCTGCGAGGTTTTGTATGGATGATCCTGGACGTAGCGAACTGGAACGGGAAAATGAGGGACTCCGGGCGGAGCTGGAAGCGTTCACCGGCCGGACTGAAAAGGCCACATCTCCGGTCGATCCGCACTACCTTTCCGAAATCCTTGCGTTCATTCCCGACGGTGTCTTCATTTATGACCGCGAGCTTCGCTTCGTTTACGTGACTAAGGCGGCAACCGAGTTTGCCGGTCTACCTGCGAACGAACTCGTCGGCAAGAAGTTGGTTGACGTGTTTCCGTCATTCGCCGAAACGGAGTTCTACCGTGCTTTCCGGGACGTGATTCGATCGGGCGCCCCAGCTGTCGCGCGCGCGCCATTCGAGTTTCCCGATGGAACCTCGCGTTGGTTTGAAGCGCGCGCCTATCCGCTGCCCGACGGCGTCCTGTCCATTGCCGCAGACATCACGGAACGAGTAGAGCAGGAGGCGGAGCGCGAGCGGATCCACGCGCAGATTCTCAAAGCGCAGAAGTTGGAAAGCCTGGGTGTGCTCGCCGGCGGAATCGCTCATGATTTCAACAATCTACTGATGAGCGTATTGGGATATGCCAGCCTGGCATTGTCAGATATTCCTGCCGAATCTCCCGCATCGGAAAGCATTCGTCAGGTCGAGTTCGCCGCGCAGCGGGCTGCCGATCTCTGCAAGCAGATGCTTGCCTATTCCGGCCATGGCCATTTTGTGGTCCAATCCGTAGATCTCTCCCGCTTGGTCGAGGATATGGGCCATCTTCTCATGTTGGCCAAGTCCAAGAATGCTACGCTCAAGTACGATCTCTCCACGAACATGCCCAAAATCCAGGCGGATGCGAACCAATTGCATCAGGTATTGATTAATCTTGTGTCGAATGCGTCGGACGCTATCGGCGAGGGCAATGGGGTCATCGGCGTTTCCACGGGAGTAATGGACTGCGATCAGGATTACCTCACGGATCTTTATATTGACGAGCACCTGGCGCCGGGTCGATATGCCTACCTGGAAGTCAGCGACAACGGTTGCGGCATGAGCAGGGACGTCCAGGCCCGGGTCTTTGAGCCGTTCTATTCGACGAAGTTCACCGGCAGGGGGCTTGGGCTGCCTGCGGTGCTTGGGATTGTTCGCGGTCACCGGGGGACCGTGAAGATCTACACGGAGTCGGGTCGGGGCACGACTATCAAGGTGCTGCTCCCCGTTCATGCGGCGGATCAGGTTGTTGCAGCTGCCGATGCCGCCGGGCCGATCTGGAGAGGAAGCGGCACGATCCTGGTTGTGGATGATGAGGAATCGGTACGCAACGTGACGCGCGCCGCGTTGCGCCGCGCCGGTTTCGACGTGTTGGAGGCGCGCGACGGACAGGAAGCGCTGGATCTTCTCGCGAAACATGGCGATGCGGTGCGTCTGGTCCTGCTCGACGTGACCATGCCCCGAATGGGCGGCGAAGAGGCATACCGCAGAATCCGGCAGATTTCGAAAGACATTCCTGTGATCCTTTCCAGTGGGTACAACGAGCAGGATGCGACAGGGCACTTCAACGGCAAGGGTCTTTCAGGGTTCATCCAGAAGCCGTACCGGCCGTCGGATCTGATTGCGAAGATCCGGGAGTTGTTGGGGGAGTCGGATTTCGGGTAGGGGGGTGGAACCGGTAATAGCCTGAGAATCTGTATGGACGATATGGAATAGAGAATACGCGTCCATGTCGCTCGTAGCGGGCTCGCGGGCGAAGCACTATTCGGCTGCCTTGGCCGCGGCTGAGAAGGCGTCAATGGCGCGCGCCAATCCCTGGTCGTCGACGTCGAGATGGAAGACGGCGCGGATCCGGGTCGGGCTTACGGGGAGCGCGAATACGCCGCGGGATGCGACTTCGCCGATGAGCGCATACGCGTCGGGGACGTCGAGGTAGACAATGTTGGTGGGCGAATCCATGGGGAAGGTGAAGGGGGACGTGCCTTCCAGGGCGGTTCGAAACGCTTGCGCCCGGCGATGATCTTCCGCGAGCCGCTCAATGTGGTGTTCCAGCGCGTATAGCGCTGCCGCCGCGATGACGCCGGCCTGACGCATGCCGCCGCCGAGCATCTTCCGATAGCGATGGGCGCGACGAATCGTTTCACGGCTGCCGGCTAACACGGAACCCACGGGGGCGCCCAGGCCTTTTGAGAAGCAGCAGCTCACCGTGTTGCAGGGGGCCACGTAATCGCGGGCGGGTATGCCGGTTGCCACGACTGCGTTGAACAAACGCGCGCCATCGCAGTGAAGCTGGATGCCGTTGCTCGTGGCGACGCGTCCGATAGACTCGATTATTTCAATCGGATACCCTGCGCCGCCGCCGCGATTGGTCGTGTTTTCGATGCTGACGAGCGTCGTATGGGAGAAATGATGATCGTCGCTCAGCACAACCGCCGAGGCGACCTCATCCGGGTCCAGTATGCCCTGTGAGCCGCCCAGCGTCTTGGTCATTACGCCTGCGACTTTCCCGAGTCCACCGGATTCGTAGTTAAAGGGATGGGAGTCGGCATGAAGGATGACGGTGTCGCCCGGCTGCGTTTGCGAGACGACGGCCAGCAAGTTGGCCATCGTTCCTGAAGGCACAAACAGCGCGGCCTCTTTCCCGAGGATTCCCGCGGCGCGTTCCTGAAGCGCGTTGACCGTCGGGTCTTCGCCGAAAACGTCGTCGCCGACCTCGGCCCTGGCCATGGCTTCGCGGATCCCGGGCGTGGGGCGGGTGACGGTGTCGCTACGAAGATCGACCGGAGAATCGCCGGCCATGTCACGCGGTCCGCTGGGCCGCGGCGCGAGCCAGCTTCTCCATATGAATGTGCAGGGCGGCGATATCGGAGGCGCGCACGCCGGGCACGCGACCGGCCTGCCCGAAGTTCACGGGGCGGATCTGTTGCAGGCGCTCCTTGCTTTCGACGGGCATGCCGGCAATAGCCATATAGTCGAAGTCATCAGGGATGGGGTGCATTTCGGCGCTGCGGAACCGCGCAATGTCGCGTTCCTGGCGTTCGATATACCCGTGGTATTTGATCTGGATTTCGATTTGCTCCGCCTCCTCGAACGCAAGCGGCTCCGCAGGCGGGCAGATCGTCCAGACATCTTCGATTCGCAGTTCGGGACGGCTCAGGAGGCGTGAAGCAGGTTGCGGTTCGGCCATAAGGCTCCCGCCGCGTGCGGCGAGCATCTCCTGGATGGTCTTGTTCGGCGAGACAACGGTAGAGCGTAAACGCAGAATCTCGCCGTGTATACGGTCCTGCTTGTCCCGCACCCTTTCGATGAACGCGTCACCGGCGATGCCGTACTTCGCGAGACGCGCGTCCGCATTGTCGTGACGCAGCAGGAGGCGATACTCCGCCCGAGACGTAAAGAGCCGATAGGGTTCCAACACGCCGCGCGTGACCAGGTCGTCGACGAGCACGCCGATGTAGGCCTCGCTTCGGGAGAGGTACAGCGGTTCCTCGCCGCGCACGTAGCGAATTGCATTGAGCGCGGCGAAAATCCCCTGGCCCGCGGCCTCTTCATAGCCGGAGGTGCCGTTGATCTGTCCCGCGTGGAAGAGCCCGCGCACACGCTTGGTCTCCAGCGTCGGCTTGAGTTCCGTGGGCTGGACGAAGTCGTACTCCACCGCGTACCCGGGCCGCACCATTTCCGCGCGTTCAAGTCCCGGGATGGTCTTGAGCATGGCCAACTGGACGTCTTCGGGAAGGCTAGTGGACAGGCCGTTGACGTAGACTTCCGGCGTGTTCAACCCCTCGGGTTCGAGAAAGATCCGGTGCTGATTCTTGTCGGCAAAGCGGAAGACCTTGTCTTCGATGCTTGGGCAATAGCGCGTGCCGGTCGCGCCGATCTTTCCCGTGAACATGGGGGAGCGATCGAGGTTGGCATGGATGACCTTGTGGGTCTCCTCGTTGGTCGAAGTCAGCCAGCAGAGCACCTTGTTAGGATCGAACCCTTCGATGGGCGTGGAGAACGAGAATGGGCGAGGCCGCTCATCGCCCGGCTGCACTTCCATCACGTCATAGTCGATGGTGTCGCAATGGAGCCGGGGACAGGTGCCGGTCTTCTGGCGGTTGATCTGAAAGCCGAGACGGCGATACGCACCCGAGAGGGCCTGCGCGGGGATCTCGCCGCTGCGGCCGCCGGGGACGTCTCGCATGCCGTAGTGGAGCTTGGCGCCGAGGAACGTGCCCGTGCATACAATCACCGCCCGCGCCGCGATTTCTTCGTTGTCCGCCGTAATCACCCCGGCAATCGCGCCATTCGTGACAATGAAGTCCTCGATCAGCGCGGGATACAACGTCAATCCGTCCTGCGATTCACAGACGCGCTGCATGTCCTTCTGGTAGGCTTCGCGGTCGGCCTGGGCGCGCGGGGAATGGACGGCGGGACCCTTGGACTGGTTGAGCATTTTGTACTGAATGCCGGTGCGGTCGATGCAGCGGCCCATTTCGCCGCCGAGCGCATCGACTTCGCGCACGACCTGACCCTTGGCGATGCCGCCGATGGCGGGGTTGCAGCTCATCTTGCCGATGGTGTTGACGTCCATCGTGGTCATGGCGGTGCGCAGACCGCTGCGGGCGCAGGCAAGGGCGGCCTCGATACCGGCATGACCGGCGCCAACGATTATGACATCAAAATCCCGGCTCATGGTTCTCGACGTTCTACTCACGGTTGATTGCGCACAAGGGTGGGAAGCCTTCATCGCCACGGAACAGGAGCTAGTGTAGTGAATTCGAGATTCGTTTCCTTTTTTGTCCCGGTATCTGAGGGAACATCCCCCTAATCCCCCTTCAAAGGGGGACTTTTAGCGACACGTCACACAAGATCTTTGAGAAGGAACTTAGCGTTCAGGACACTAGAGAATATCAGAATCCGAACGCTTGGAACAAACGCTTCAAGATTCCCGGCGCTGCCTGCGGTAGGGCTTCACGCGCGTCATCGAGAATTCCGGGATGGTCCAATCGGTGACCGATTAGTTCCCAACGGGACCGGTGCGTGGGGTGCATGAGAAGAGGAACATACCCGAGGCCGAGATAGACGCGAATCGCCGCCAAACGCCAGTCATCCGTCACCAGCCGGAGGGTACTGAATCCCTCTTGTTGGCTAAGCCTCATGGCTTCCAAAGTCAGGAGTTTGCCGAGACGCTTCCCCTGGTGTTCCGGCAGTACGCCCACCATGTGAAGATACCCCGCGCCTGGGTCGGATGGCTCCACCCAAGCCGCCGAGGTGCCTACGACTTGACCCTCGTGTTCCAGGACTAGAATGCGTTCCGGGCGGAAACAGGGATGGCTCAGGATATTCTTGCGCAAGGACTCCGGCGTGGCGCTTCCCAGGTCTGAGTACTCATAGATGCGGGCCAGTGAGTGCTCATCCCCCGGCCGATACGTTCGCAGCGAGTAGCCTTCTGGCAGGGGAATCCGGGGAAGCTCCCCATCCGATGTTCGTTCCATCTTCAGTTGGATCACAACAAACTCCATGGCAAAGTATTGGCGAGGCTTTGCGACCTGGGATATACTGGCCGCCACTTTGCAAACCCAATCCTGCCAGTGGAGGATACCATATTCTGGTTCGGCAGTGGTTCCGATTTTTACGGAGGTCTGTTTTAACTGAAGTTGGGTTTTCATCGATGATCATTGGAATTATCAGCGATACCCACGGTAACCGCCGCATGATGCATGAGGTGGCTGACTATCTCACCACCCGTCACAAAGCGGAACTGCTGATTCACGTGGGCGACGACTATTCGGATGCCGAGGAATTGGCCATGGCCGGACACGCCATTAAGATGGTGCCGGGGCTGTGGTGCCCGGAGTACGCCGATCACCGCATTCCAAGCACCATTGTGGAGCCCGTCGACGGCATCACCATATCCGCCGCCCACGCCGACAAGGACCTTTCCGCGCGCGAGTTGGCGGCGACCGTGGTGTTAACGGGTCATACCCACGTGGCGCAGATCGAAAAGCTTGGAATGTCGGTTCACCTCAACCCAGGGCATCTCAAGAGTAAGTTCGACCGGGGGCAACGGCCATCCTACGCGCTCATTACCACCTTGGACGACGAAATCAGGATCGCGATCTACGAATTGACCGGAGACGTTCGGGAGTCTCGCACCTTTTCCCGCTCGGAACTCGCGTAGTTCATATGGCCGCGGTTCCCTTGCCGTGTTATGCTGGATGCGTTACGGTTCGATTTCCGTAATGGACGAGGGGGGCGATGAAATCCGATCTGCGGCAAACGGCGATGATCGCCAGTCTCTCCGTCGCCGTGTTGATGCTGGCCGGCAAGCTGACGGCCTACGTCATCACGGGAAGCGCCGCGATTTTGTCGGACGCGGCGGAATCGGTCGTCCATATAGCGGCGACCGGTGTCGCGGGTTTCAGCCTCTGGTATGCGCGGCAAGACCCTGACAACAAACATCCCTATGGCCACGGGAAGATTGCGTATTTCTCGGCTGGTTTCGAAGGGGCCATGATCCTTTCCGCGGCCCTGTACATCTATTACTCCAGCATTCGAGAACTCATCCTGGGTCCGGAGTTGCGCCACCTGGGAATCGGGATCGTGATCACCGGCGGGCTCTGTCTCGTGAACCTGGCGCTGGGTTTGTTCC
>JAHDWY010000014.1:16023-18425 GCA_023384315.1 Candidatus Hydrogenedentota bacterium
CCTGGTGCGTGTCGGCAGATCGCGCAACGCGGTGATTCTGGTTGCTAACGGCAAACACGTACTGACGGATATGTGGACCAGCGCCGGCGTCGTCGTCGGAGTGCTTATTGTCCAACTAACCGGCCTGCTCTGGCTGGACCCCATCGTAGCAATCCTCGTCGCGACCAACATCCTTCGCGAAGCCGGGAGCCTCATTTTCGGGTCGTTCGCCGGCTTGATTGATGCGGCCGACCCGCGCCAGACGCCGAAGATTCTCGGATGCCTGCAATCCGCTGTGGACGAAGGCCGTATTACGGGCTTCCATCAACTCAAGCATCGCCAGAGTAACGACGTCATGTGGGTGGAAGTGCACATGCAGGTGCCCGGCGAGATGTCGACAGCGGAAGCGCACGACCGCGTTACTCGCGTGGAGGAATCGATTCACAATCTTTTCGAGAACTTCACGGTACACGTGACGACCCATGTGGAACCCGAGCACCATGACGACGCGCATCCCGGCGGGCATCCCGGGCTGCACGATCCCTACGCCGGGGGAGCGGGGAATTCGGAAGTAGAATGTGGCTGACTAGCATCGTCGCAGCGCATTGTCGAACCAGAAATTCGAAGTACGAAATCCGAAACAAATTCGAATGATCAATACGGGAAACCACAGATTCGCATTTTCCCTGATGCCGTCTCAGTGACCGGTGCGGGCGGGGGAATGGGAGTCTGGCAGTTGGGGAGGGAATTCGGAGTCGGCGATAGCTGACGAGATCGCGTCGGCGGCCACTGGTCCGAAGGGGTGGGTGAACGCGCGGCGGTGGCTCAGTAGCCAGATCATGAGGGCGACGACGTCGACTAGTACAAGCAGGGCCACGATCTGCCCCAACATCGTTTCGAGTCCGAAGGCACGTTGCGTCCAGATGATGGCGGCGCCGCCGAGAACGGGAAGCCGTAGTCCTTCGAGCAAGAGGGCCCAGCGTTTTCCTTCGAGGATTCCGCCGATGCAGACGAGGGTCATGATGATGAGGCCCGCGACCTTCTTGAGGAAGGACGTGGCGATGATCATCGTGGGGAGAAACTGCACGAAGACGTATATGCTGAGGCTCACCGGAATCCGCGGATTGTACTTCTCGTAGAACTCGCGGCGCAGGTGGGCGGGAGGGCCTTCCTTCTCGATCCCCTCGGGCCGCCATGCGGGTTTCATGAACCAGACCAGGAACTTGTCCTGCCATCGCGGCGCTTTCCATGCCAGCTTTGTAAGGTCGATCCAGTAGTGGACGTTCGCCCAGACGGGGTTCCAACTTCGTAAGGGAGTCGCGGTGCCGTAGATCGGTTCTTCCTCTTCTTCCTTGAAGGTGCCGAAGAGCCGGTCCCAGATAATCAGCATGCCGCCGTGGTTCCGGTCGATGTATTTTGGGTTCTTCGCGTGATGCACGCGGTGGTGGGAAGGCGTGTTGAACACCCATTCCAGCGGGCCGAGTTTCCCGATAGTCCGCGTGTGAATCCAGAACTGATAGAGCGTATCTACCGACGCCATGACGATGAACATGGCGGGCGGGAATCCGGTGAACGCGAGGGGGAGGTAGAAGATCCAGAAGAAGCAGCCCTGAAACACGCCCTGACGCAGCGCGACGCTGAGGTTGTACTCTTCGCTCTGGTGATGGGGGATGTGGGAACCCCACATGATGTTCACTTCATGACTCGCCCGGTGCGCCCAGTAGTACATGAGATCGTAAAATAGCAAGCAGGCGACCCACGCGACGGTTGACGACATGGGGATTTCGAGGAGGCGGTGGTTCTCGTAGACGTAAAGGTAGCCGATGAAGACGATGGACTTGAGGAAGGCGCCGCCGACCTGATCCACGGTGCCCATGCTGAGGTCGTTAATGGTGTCGTTGAAGCGGTAGTTGGCGCGGCGTTGCAGCCAACTGACGAAGAGCTCGACCCCGATGAGGAGAAAGAAAACGGGGATCGCCATCTCGATGAGATTCGGCACCATTGCGTTCACCGATCCTTGGACTACCTTGCGCACTCCGCGACTTCAGGGCTCATAGTATATAGGCTTGACCTAACGGTCAATAGGCGTGCCGGAGAAGGTGACGTCGCGGTTGAACGGGATCACGCAAAAGAAATGCAGGTTCAATGGACCTCCAAAGAAGGCGGAACTCTGTAACGTTCCTCAACTTACGCGGTAAGTCTACTCAGGGGCTAAGGGCCAGGTGGGCATACGTGCCCAAACATGGAGAAGTGGTATGGATATCCAGGCTCTTTTGGACCAGATTCTCGCGTTCATCATGCAGCTCATGGAACTCATTCTCGGGTTCATGGGATTCCGCGGCGGTCGCGACGACGAGTAAATAAGCACGCATCCCGCCTCGTTCAGCATCCGGCAACGACGGCAGCGGCGCGTCTGTATCCCG
>JAHDWY010000789.1 GCA_023384315.1 Candidatus Hydrogenedentota bacterium
TACATGCGGCGATTCGAGAACCTACAAATGATACGGGTGCCGTTGCGGTCTTCCGAGCATGCGATTGGCGGCTTCGTCGTCGACGATGCGACGGTTCGCGCCGTCCCAGGTCAGCTTGCGGCCGAGCATGTAGGACAGGTTGCCGAGGTTGCACAGGTCGGAGACGCCGACCGCGGCGTCGATGTTCATGATCGTTTTCGAGCCGGTGCGGATGCCGTTGAACCAGTCTTCCTTGTGGCCGGGGCTCTTGAACACGTCCTTCGCGCCGGGGGGCGGTTCCCATTCGCGGCATTTGCGTTCAGCCCAGGTGCCGCCGTCGCCGCCCCAGTGGTGGAAGGTGTCCTTGTCGCCGTGATAGACCGCGCCGTAGCCGGGACGTGTGATCTCCGGCTCGTCGGGTCCGCGTTCTTCCTTCGGCACGGGATTGCCGGGCTGGTTCCACGTGAGGATCCAGTCGGGGTCCTTGAACGTATACGTGACGTTGATGGTGACCGCGCTGTCCCAGAGGCCTTTCTTGGGCGGCGTGCCGGTAGCTTCGATGGTCACGGGCCAGGTGCCGTCGGCGTTCATCCACCACATGGCGCAGCTCATGACGTGGGCGCCGCGGTCGCGGATCTGTCCGCCGCCGGATTCCATGATCCAGCGGAAGGTGCCGTGGCAATAGCGCTGGTTGTAAGGACGCCAACGCATCGGACCCAACCAGAGATCCCAATCCAACTCGGGCGGCGGATCGCTGTCCGGCACCGGGTTTTCGTCGGTGGGACTTTCGTAGTGGAAACAGTCAACGCGGTCGACGTGGCCGATGACGCCGTTTTCGAGATAGCGATGCGCGAGGTAGGCCTCCGGCTCGGAGCGGCCTTGGGAGCCGACCTGCACGGCGATCTTGTTGTCTTTGGCGGCACGCATCATGGCGGTGCCTTCGTCAATGGTGCAACAGGCGGGTTTCTCGACGTAGACGTGTTTGCCCGTTTCGGCGGCGTGGACCATCTGGACGGCGTGCCAGTGGTCTGGCGTGCCGATGACCACGGCGTCGATGTCGTCGCGTTCGAGGATGTACCGATAGTCGCGGTACGGGATCGCGCCGGGCCCGGCCTTTTCCACGGCGGCGGCGAGACGGTTTTCATCGGCGTCGCAGACGGCGGCGATGCTGACTTCGCCGGAGTCGACGAAGCGTTTCATGTCGTTGAGGTGGTAACCGCCCATGCCACCGACGCCGATATGGGCGATGACGAGACGATCGTTGGCGCCGGGTTTCCCTTCGGCGGCGAGTACGCGGGACGGGATGATCGCGGGCATGCCAATGGCCAGGCCCGTCGCCGCAAGGAAGGAACGCCTGGATATCGAATGCTTTTGTTTGTTTGAAGTCTTCATCATAAAGCTCACTTTCCCCCGTGGCGTTTCCTAAAGCGGTTTCACTTCGGTGGACTTGGTTGGGACGAGTTTCGCGCAGGGGAGTCCTTCGACGGTCACACCGCGCTGGCGCAGGGATTGTGCGATGTTGAGTTTGAAATCATCCGGCACGGATTCGAGCGCGGCTTGGAGCGCGGCGAGGGACGCGTCTCCTGGGATACGCTCGAGCGTCATGCGGGCGTCTTCGCGCAGATCGGGATTGGCGATCAAGGCCGCGACCGGTTCGACACATGCGTCGCCACCGGATTCGGAAAGCATCCACAAGATATCGCGACGGAGCGCGACCGGTACGTCATCGGACAGAAAACCGATGAGCGCCGCGCTGACCGCTTCGCGCTCCGCATCCGCCTCGGGGCGGCCGGATTGACGGACGACCTGCCACAGGCCGCGCTTGGCGGCGCGCGCGACTTCCGGCGCGGGGTGGGAGGTCAGAACGATGAGCGGCTCGACTGCGGACGCGCCGAGGTTGCCGGCGCTGAGCCACGCGTTCGTGCGGACATCGTCATCGTCGCTTTGAATGTCCCGAAGGACGTCTTCGAGAGACGGTGCTGCCGCGGCCTGCGGGATCTGGATCGCTGCGATGGGAATCGGATTGGTAACAGGCATAATTCGAGGTCCTCCCCTCTTTCGGACGTGGGTACGCCCGGACTCGAACGACGACCCCTTCCCTCATACCCCCGAAAGCGGGCCGCGAAGTATTGGCTTGATTCTAGCGTGTGCCGGGAGAATTGCCAACTTCTTTCGGTAAGGAGCGCGATTGACGGTGATTTGACTGAGCCGGATTGGACCAGAGACCAGCCGGTTTAGCCGCGAT
>JAHDWY010000790.1 GCA_023384315.1 Candidatus Hydrogenedentota bacterium
TTCGTTGAAAACAGGCGAGGCCTGTGATACCATACAATCCCGTTAGGAAACGGGACTCTCCTTCCTCAAATCCTAACCGAAGTATGTTGAATCCGCAGTGGTTTTGGTGCATCCACGGTAAGGACTTTTCATGGCAGAGGCAGGAAAAGAGCGCGTGCTCGCAGTGATTCCCGCCCGATTTGCCTCCACTCGATTTCCCGGGAAAGTCATCGCACCGCTGGCCGGAAGGCCCCTGGTGTACCACACCTACTTGCGCACCTGTGAGGCCGCCCTCGTCTCGGAAGTGGTCGTCGCCACAGACGATCCGAAGGTACGCGCCGCCCTGGAGCCGTTGCGGGTGCCCGTCGTGATGACCCGCCCGGATCATCCGTCGGGAACGGACCGGATCGCCGAAGTCGCCGAGACGCACCGCGCGGACATTATCGTGAACGTGCAGGGCGATGAGCCGCTAATCGATCCCCATACCATCGACGAAGCGATCCAGGCCCTGTTCGACAATCCGGAGGTTCCCATGTCCACGGCGCGGCGCGCGATCTCCGACCGCGCCGAGATCGCGGACCCCAACATCGTGAAAGTTGTTTGCGATAAGGACGGGAGAGCCCTGTACTTCTCACGCCACCCCATACCGTACATCCGCGATGCGCGGCCGGGTGAGGAACCCATCGGGTGCCGTTGGCAACACATCGGGTTGTACGTGTACCGGCGCGACTTTTTGATTGAATACGCGCGGTGGCCTCAAACGCCGTTGGAACAACTGGAGAAACTTGAGCAACTGCGGGTGCTCGAACATGGCTATCCAATAGCCGTGGTGAATACATCGTATCGTAGTATTGGCGTGGACACGCCGGAGGATTTGGAACGGGTGCGTACTATGCTCGAGGGGGCGCTGGAGGGAGCGGGGTAATGCCGAAATACGTTTTCATCACGGGCGGAGTCGTTTCATCGGTCGGCAAGGGTATTGCCGCGGCCAGCCTGGGGCTTCTACTCGAAGCGCGCGGGCTCAAGATTGCAATGATGAAGCTGGACCCGTACATCAACGTCGATCCCGGGACCATGAATCCCTTCGAGCATGGCGAAGTGTTCGTCACCCACGACGGCGCCGAAACCGATCTCGACCTCGGCCATTATCAGCGCTTCACCCACGCCAAAATCTCCCAAAAAAGCAACGCGACTACCGGCGGTATCTACCATACGGTGATTGAGAAAGAGCGTCGCGGCGAATACCTCGGCAAGACCGTCCAGGTTATCCCGCACATCACGGACGAGATTAAACGCCGTATCCGTTCGCTCACGGCGGAACCGGAAGACGACGCGGATATCGCGTTGATCGAAGTGGGGGGGACCGTCGGCGATATCGAGAGTTTGCCCTTCATGGAGGCCATTCGCCAATTTAACCTCGATGTCTATCCCGAGCCGTGCTGCAACATCCACGTGACTCTGCTGCCCTTTATCGAGGCCGCGGGCGAACTCAAGACGAAACCCACGCAGCACAGCGTGCGCGCCCTGCGCGACATCGGTATCCAGCCCCAGGTCATTATCTGCCGGACGGGCACCCACGAAATGGGTCCGGACCAGCGGCGCAAGATCGCCATGTTCTGCAACGTCATCGAAGACGCGATTATCGGCGCGCCCGACGTTTCGCCCGTGTACGCGATCCCGCTGAATTTCAAGCGTCAACGCTTCGACGACATCGTGCTGCGCACCTTGGGCATGGAAGCGCCCGAAGCCGACCTCTCGGCCTGGTCATCCTTTGTTCAGAAGATCACCGAACCCGCCGACGAAGTGCGCATCGCCGCGGTCGGCAAGTACGTCGACCACGACGACGCTTACAAGAGCATTAACGAAGCGTTCGTCCACGCCGGCGTGGCCAACGACTGCCGCGTCAGGCTGGAGTGGGTGGACTCCGAGATCTTCGAGAATGGCACCCTGCCCAAGGACAAACTTGCCAAGTTCGATGGCGTGTTGATTGGGCCCGGCTTCGGGTCTCGCGGTATTGAAGGCAAGATCCGCGCCGTCAACTACGTCCGCACCGCAAAGAAGCCCTTCTTCGGGATTTGTCTCGGCATGCAGATCGCCGTAATCGAGATGTCGCGCACCTGTCTCGGGTTGTCCACGGCCAATTCCACCGAGTTCAACCCGGAAACACCGGACCCGGTAATCTCCCTCTTGTCCGAGCAGCGAGGCGTTCGCGGCCGACGTCAGCGCCG
>JAHDWY010000791.1 GCA_023384315.1 Candidatus Hydrogenedentota bacterium
AACTGTCCGAGGCAATGCCTCGCGCTTCGTCGCTCGAAGGCCCTCCGAAGGCGCCCGCCCACACGAAATCGCCATCCGCCGCCCACGCCGGAGCGCCGGACGTTAAGAGACCGGTTACCAGAACAAGACCAAGAAAGACAGGACCGATGCGCCGTACACAGACACCTGTGGCGCCGAGTGCAGTAAAGCTTCGCATCTCACGCTCCCCCGTATTACTTCGGTTCCCAAACGCTATGAAAACGGACCGTCCGATGGAAAACTTCAGACAGGTGGCAAGTGGTTGCTCGGAAGAGACAGCGTCAGCCGTGGTAGAGAAAAGCTCCCTGCCCCCTTAGCCGTCCCCCGACGCCAAAGTAAGCCACTACAGAATTGCGACCATTATAAAGAATCGCTTACCTGTGTCAAGCGTACGGGACCCAACAAACCGGACTCCGTGGGGCCGAGATTCATGGCTGGGATCGTCGTGTAGTGCGGCGCGATCGTATTCGCCACGCGGATCTCGATCTCGTTCTCGCCGTTCTGAATCAAGTCGGTGATATCGAACTTGAAGGGCCGCGCAATGCGCACGCCGGCGTTTTTGCCATTCACCAGCACTTCGGCCGCGACGAGTACCTGCCCGAGATCCAGCCAGGTCCGCATTCCCTCTTGCGGCTCCAACCGCATAACTTGCCCGTACACGCCAATCCCGGAATACGTCGGCAGCGCGTACTCGCTCCAGAGGCCGAGACCGATCGTCCCGCCTCCGAGTTGCAAGTCGATAGGTTCTGGAAACGCCGCGCCAGCGTAGGCTCCGGGCTGCATTTCGACCCGCATTGCCACGGTGGATACAGCAGGGGCCGGCTCTGGAAGTAGAGCCGCACCGCCGCGAATCAGCGCCACGGGCTCACCGTCTACCCAGAACTGTGCCTTAATGTCGCCGGGCGGAACGATCGCCTGCAACCCCGGCGGCGCTTCGAACCGATACCAGCCGACGCGTAGGTCCTCGGAGCGTTTCACGTCGTAGACAAGGCCCGGCATCTCGTCAAAACATTCGAGGTAGGGGTTATCCAGATCGATGGAAAGAGGACGCTTAGGCACTGTCACCGCGCCGACGTTCTCGACGACGGCCATTCCCCAGGGCGCGTCCCCCATCTTGCCGCGAATCGTGACGGGGGTCCAGCCGCGGTCGTCGAAGTCCGGCGACTGCCAATCCGCGAACTCATCGACTGCGCCGCGCCAGGAATCGTCAGTGACAATACTGACTTCTTTCCCGTCGTCCAGTCGGACCTTCATCGCCAGGACGATGCCCCGCGCCTGGAAGGCTTCTTCGCTGTGGCGGAGGCTTTGGTCCACGAAGAGTTGACCCCAGATTGCGATGGTGTTCCGGCCCTTCCGCAATACTGGAGTAATCGTGAAGGTCTCCGGCTTCTGCCAATTCGCCCACGGGCCGATTTCTTCTTCGATCTTCTCACCATTGACGAAAAGTCGGAACCCGCTGTTCACGCTGACCGTCAATCGCGCGTCTTTCGGCGCGCGATCCAAATCGAAATCCTTGCGGACATAACACGCTTGAGAATGTCCCGCCCATATCCACGACGCGGTTTCGATTTCGGGCGTCGCGCCACCTTGTGCCGCTTCGGCCATCGACGCCACGGTTGGCGGGGCGGCTTGCACGAACAGGCGTCCGTGCCCGCCGTCGGGAAGGTCCAGTAACACGGTGTTCTCGCCTTCGCGCAGGGGAAGGTTTCCGACGGCTTCTTCGAAAGGCTGCTCTTCACCATTCACCCAGAGGCGCGGCGTCGCGTTGCCGAGTTCGACGCGGAGCCCGCATCGTTGCGCCTTTGGCACGTGGATCCGCGTGAATAGTAGTTTCCGCCCTTCCGGAAGATCGATAAAATTCTTGTCGATATGCCCGTCGGGATATCCCGAGTGTCCACCCCAGGGCGCGGCTTGCGCGAGGCCAATCGACTTCGAGAAGTTTACCTCCTGCCAGTCGGTACCGGCGGCGACGGCCGGTGCCGATTCCAGTATCTGCCGCACGAGTGTTTCGTCACTGGCGTCGCAAAGACGAACGAGCCAGTAGGGGCCTGTGGAATAGAGGGTGGTTTGCCAATCGGAATCGTCAAAATCCCTCAAATGCCAGTCGGCCTCGACTCCATCGGCGCCTCTCTCTTCGCGATACCGGAAAGAGCGTATCTCGGGCCCGATCACTTCGTCGGAGGGCGGC
>JAHDWY010000015.1:0-13873 GCA_023384315.1 Candidatus Hydrogenedentota bacterium
CGCGGCATCCTCACGACGCACCTCTGGGCTGACGGGTCCGGCCGCGAAGTGTTGTGGTTGCCCGCGGGCGGCGCGGTCATTCCGGCCACACGCGATACGGTCGACACCGATCTCAACACGATCCATATGAAGGGCAAAGAACTTTTCAAACGCGCCGTGGTGGAGTTCGTTGCCGCCGCGAAGACGGCGTGCGAGGCAGCGGGGGTATCCCTCGAAGACATCGACTATTTCGTGCCGCACCAGGCGAACGTTCGCATCACGGAGGCCGTGGGCGAACGGCTTGGCTTCTCGCCGGAGCGCGTCGTGTCCAACATCGATCACGCGGCTAACACGGTGGCCGCATCCATTCCCATCGCCCTCAACGAGGCCATTCGCGATGGCCGCATCAAGGAGGGCAACCTCATCCTCCTGGCCTCCTTCGGCGCCGGTCTCACCTGGGGCTCCGCAGTCATCCGCTGGTAGACGGCCTTACCGTTTGCCTGACACCGCGCGCACGTTCAGGGATGCATGAATTCGCGGTAGCCGCGCAGGCTGGCGGCGAGGCGTCTGGCGCGGGCGAAGGATCGTTCGGCGCCATCGGGTTGCCCGAGTTGATCGAGGACCACGCCGATGGAAAGGTGCAGCAGGGGATCCTCCGGATCCAGGCGAAGCGCGCGGACCAGGGTAGCGAGGGCTGCTTCAGGGTCGCCGTTTCGGGCTTGTTCTTCGCCATCCGTGCGAAGCTTGTGCGCTTCCTTGCGATCCTGCAATTCCGTCAAGCCCGGCGCGTAGGACAAGGCCACGTCGAGATGAATCGCCGCATCCTCGAAAAAGCCCGCAAGGTCGAGGGCGCGGGCGAAATACAGGCGGGCCATGATGTTCGACGGAGCGGCCTTGATCACCTTGTCGAGACGGCCAAGCGCCTCGTTTAACCGGCCTTGACGGCAGGCGATGGCCGCGAGCGCGGTCGACACGTGTGGGAGCGTGGTGCCATCCATTTCGAGCCGCAGGAACAACGCGCGCGCTTCGTCCAGGTCGCCGCGATTCAACAGAATGTTGCCAAGGGTCGTAGCGGCGCCAATGTGTTCGGGTTCCAGCGCGAGGGCCCGCCGGGCCGAGTATTCCGCTTCATCGGTGTGGCCGAGGGCCAGCAATTGTTCCGATAGATCGTGCCAGGCTTTCGGGTTCTCAGGTTGGAGTGCCGCTTTCTCCCGCGCGATAGTCAGGTACCGTTCGCCTTTCGCGCCCGAACCGTCGCTCTCGTACCCGTAGTGGTGGATCAGAATGGGCTGCACGTGAATCGTGCCACCCGCCTCTTCGACGCTCTCGGTGATGTTTTCGTGGACGGGTTCGCGGTACTCGAAACCACGACGGTTCCGAAAGAGGCGCAACAGCCCGACTGCGATGTATCCCGATTTGCCGCGGGCAAATGGATCGTTCGGAGGCGCGGGAACCCAACGCCACGCGCGCGGCGTATCGCAATAGTTCGCGAGGGTTACTTCAACCGCGTCGGCCCCGTCGCAATCCACGTCGACGAGTTCGCGGATGCGTCGCGCATTCTCCGGGTCGACGACCTCGTCAGCGTCGAGATGCAACAGCCAATCGCCGGTCGCGGCGTGAAGCACTGCATTGCGCGCTTCCGCGAAGTCGTTGTGCCATTCGATAGTGATGACGCGCGCGCCAAACCCTCGTGCGATAGCTGGAGTCTCGTCGGTGGAGCCCGTATCGCCGATGACAATTTCGTCCGCGAAGGATCGGATGCTTTCGAGACACTCGCCGAGGCAATGGGCCTCGTTCTTGACGATCATCACGACGCTCAGCGTTAGCATGGAAGTTAGATCTCAAACCGCGTCACGTTTGGCTCGTCTTCGGCGGTGTCTTCCTCGCCGGGTTGCGCGACTTCATCCACGGCGTCTTCCGGCGCGGCCGTGCCGACGACGATAGGATTCGTGTAGACCCACGGCACCCATTCGTCGAGCACAGGGAGTTCGGCTTCAAGCCGGTACTTGCCGGGATACGGTACTTTGTACTCGTATTCGCGGCCTTCCTGCGTGTCGATAACTTTGCCGTCCGCAACGAGGGTAAACCGCACGCGATTGGGCGAACCGGCCCGCAGCACCAGGCCATCCGACATGGGCGCCGTCTCGCCCATGACGTACTTGCGGGATCCGTTGTCGGCGAAGAACACGAAGCCGCGCGCGTCGGCGATCATATCGAAGGCGATGTACGAGCGCCCCGATTTCAACGCGCCGACGATGGCCTTTTCGGTCAGGTCTTCCGCCAGCACGTGATTGTTCACGAAGCGCAGGCTCCGCTCGTAGGGGTCGAGATCGATGCGGAACAGACGCTTGCCCGGTTCGAGAGGCCCGAAGGCAAGCCGCAGCAGCATTCGGCTGAAGGACCCGAGCTTAACCTCGGCTGCGTGTTGGTCGTTGGTCAAGGTGAGCAGGAAGGTGTCGGCGTCTGTGTAATAGCCCTGGTAGCCCGTGTTCTGGTGCGCGTCGTTCGCCGCGATGCCGGCCATGTACCGGTCCTTGTTCAATTCGTCCCATTTCGCGAGGATGTCCGTCTGCCGGTCGAAAATCCCGCGCATGACCTGGTCAGGATAGGCTTTCAAGGAGAAGATGATGTCCTTCGCAAAGTCGCCCAATTTCTCGTCCGTGAAGTCGGTATGGATGTTGTAGATTTCCATTCCCGAGATCTGGGGCAGGTCCCAGGGGCGTTCCTCTTCGGAGTGGGCGATGAACAAGGCGCCTCCCAGATCGTCAATCCGCCGGGCCAGTTCCGCAGGATCCTCGCCGCAGTCGAGAACGGTATCGTAGGGGAGTCCCCAAGGCATGAATCCGCCGCTCATTTCGAATCCGGGGACGAAAAGTATATCGAGGTAAATCCCGTTCAACTGAAGCGAATAGTCCGCCCTGCCATCCACACAATGATCGGACATGCAGATGAACGAGACATCCGCCTTCTGCGCGGCTTCGATGATATCGGGGAAGGGCACGACGCTGTCGTGGGACAACTCCGAGTGGCTGTGGCAGATGCCGCGGTACTCGGTCCAGCCGTCGTCGAGCGAGGGTTCGACCCGGTCCGAGCGAATTTCGTCCCACGCCGAGGCCACCTTGGGGAAATGGTAGAAGCGGTTGTAGAGGGCGTCCCAGAAAATATAGAGAAACGCGCAAACCAGGAATAGCACCGCCACTACGGCCAGCCGGAAAGTCCACCGGAAGACAAACCGCAGACATCCCCGCTTCTTCTTCACTTCCTCGCTCATATCGTTCCCACTCCTCAGAGTCCGACTGCCTCAACTCCGCCCGTCGGTTGCAAAGGTACTCGAAATCCGGGGTTTGGTCAAAAGGGCAGTGTTCGTTTCCCGGTGGTTATGGAGCGACTGGCCCACTCCGACCGTGGTTTGGGCCAATCCAGATTGGTTTAGGGGTCATAAGTGGCGAGCATCATTTGCGAGTGACGCGGGGGCTGTGTTATATTCTATGCTATTGTAGAGTGTGTTTTGCCTGCGCTTTCTGTGTTTTGTGGAAGGCGGGGGCGTATGTTTTGGGAACCAACCGCCGCGCGCTGGGTGATGGATGCGGCCGAGAGGATGCGATCGCCGATGAGGATGATGAGCAGGTTCGGGTTTTCCACGATGGCGGTGTTGGCTATAGCGGCGTTCAGTGCGCCCGCGATCCAGGCGGATATTGTCGACCAGGTCGTGGCTAACGTGGACACCGAGGTCATTCTGCTGAGCGACATCATGGCCGAGCTGGGGCCCCAGATCGCCGACATCCGGCGGGACGCGCCCAACGAGGAAGCCTTCAACGAGGCGCTGCAGGAGAAGATCCGGGCGACGCTGGACCAGGCGATCGAGAACCGCATTCTGCTGCGCGAGGCCCAGTTGGCCGGTCTTTCCGTGGACGACGACACGGTTGAGAAGCGGTTGGAAGAGTACCGGAAACTGTACGACACCAACGAAGCCTTTTTGCGTGAGTTGGAAGCGGCCGGCGAAACCATGAGCGACCTTCGCACGCGCCTGCGCAAGCAGATGCTCTCCCGCACCATGGCCATCCGCAAGATGCGCGAGTTTGAAGACGGCGTGGTCGTGTCCGAGTCAGAAGTGGCCCAGTATTACGAAGACCACAAGGACGATTTCCGGCATCCGGAGCGTGTTCATGTATCGCAGATCTTCGTCGCGTCGCCATCCGGCAGCGCCGACCGTGCCGTCGCCAAGGCTCGATTGGAGCAGCTTCGCGACGAGGTCGTTTCGGGCACGGAATTCGAAGAGTTGGCCATTGAATACTCCGAAGCGCCCGGCGCCGAGGATGGCGGCATTATCGGCTGGGTGCAACGGGGCGATCTCGTGGGACCCTTGGAAGATGCTGCGTTCGGCCTGGAGCCGGGGCAATTAAGCGAAGTGGTTGAAACGGACAGCGGTTTTCACCTGATGAGGATCGATAAGAAGGAAGCGGCCGGGCTCGCCACGTTGGACGAGGCCCGCAAAGAGATTGGCCCCCTGATCCGGAGCCAAGTCGCCGCCGAACGGTATCAGAAATGGATTGATGAACTGAAGAAACGCAGCCGCGTACGCGTTTTCATTTGATGGACCGTGAACGCACCGGTGGGATTCCGGCGCGCCGCGGGACAGGCCCTGCCCCCCACATGGCCGACTCGGCATTCTCAACCCCAGAAGACTTAGGCGATCAACGTTCCCCGCGCGTTACGGGTCACGGTACTGTATCCGCAAGCGGTTGAGATGCTGACACGCGCACTCAAGATGGCCTTTTGGATTCTGTACGACCATCTCGGCAAGCTGATGGCGGCCAACTTCGTGTGGGCCGTCTCCATCGCGATACCGGGAAGCGTGGCGGCGACGGCAGTATTCTACGGGGAACCGCCGATACAGTTTTGGATCGGAGCGCCCGCGGCGATCGGCACGATTGGAATCGTCCTCCCAGTTCTCTCGGTGGGGATCGCTCAGTTGATGAAGGTCTTGATCGACCGGAAGGATGGGTCCTTATCGGACTTCCTGGACGGAATCCGCCGCTACGGGTGGAAGGCGTCCCGGTTAGGGCTCCTGTACACCGGCGCCACGGTGTGCTTTGGCACGAGCGTGTGGTTTTACGCGACGAAGCTACAGGCGAGCGTGCCCTTTGTGGGCTACCTCGTGAGCGCCGTTGCGTTCTGGTGTCTGGCTTTCGTCGCCTTGAGCGCCCAGTTCGCGCTCCCCGCGCTGGTGCAGAAGCGGGAAGGTGTCGTGGCGACCTTGAAGTTGTCGGCCCTGTTGGTGCTTGACAACCCGGCGCTCACTGCCGGCGTGGCGTTTCAGATCGCCGTGCTGACCGTGCTGACCGCGCCGATTTGGCCGCTGTTTTTTGTGATCTACGGCGCGGCGGTAATGGCGCTGGTATCGAGTGCCTATGAACTGATGGCGCGCAAATACGCGGTTGCCGCGGCGCGATCGGATGGGTCGGTGGAGTTACCGCCCCGGGACGAAGACGACGATTACCTGAACCGCGGGGTTCGGGACGTGTTTTTCCCCTGGAAGGGGTAGTAGAATTTACACTATTTACTGCGCTCTCCGGCGCTTTCCGGCTGGTGTTCCAGCCGGACCCGGAGTAGACTGGAACGGAAGGAGAGAGGCGAGCCATGACCCGAATTACTGGAATTATCGGACGCGAGATTTTGGACTCCCGTGGAAATCCCACGATTGAAGTCGATGTTTATCTCTCGAGCGGCGTGATGGGCCGGGCTGCGGTGCCGTCAGGCGCTTCGACCGGCGAGAACGAAGCGGTCGAATTGCGCGACAAGAATGCGAAGCGCTATCTGGGTAAAGGCGTTCAGAAGGCCGCCGATAACGTGAATGGAACCATCGCCGAAGAGTTGCTCGGAATGGACGCCCTGAACCAGCGCGAGATCGACAAGCTGCTCTGCGCGTTGGACGGCACGAAGAACAAGAGCAAACTCGGCGCAAACGCGATTCTCGGTGTTTCGCTCGCGGTTGCCAAGGCGGCGGCGGAAGCGCTGGAGCTTCCGCTGTACCGCTATGTGGGCGGCGCGAACGCCCACGTGTTGCCGGTGCCCATGATGAACATCCTGAACGGCGGCGCCCACGCGGACAACAACGTGGACATTCAGGAATTCATGGTGATGCCCGCCGGCGCAAAGAGTTTCAAGGAAGCGCTCCGGATGGGCACGGAAGTATTTCACGCCTTGAAGTCCGTACTGAAAGGGCAGGGCCTGAATACGGCCGTCGGGGACGAAGGCGGTTTCGCCCCGAACCTGGGTTCGAACGTGGAGGCCATCGAGGTCATCCTCAAGGCCATCAAAAACGCCGGGTTCAAGGCCGGGAAAGACATCTGGCTGGCCCTGGACTGCGCATCCAGCGAGTTTTATAAGGGCAAGAAGTACGTGCTGAGCGCCGAGAAGAATCCGGAGCGGACTCCCGAGCAGATGGCGGACTTCCTGGCGGAGATGGCGGCCAAGTACCCAATTATCTCCATCGAAGACGGCATGGCGGAGAACGACTGGAAAGGCTGGAAGGCCCTGACAGACAAGCTGGGTACCAAGACCCAACTTGTTGGCGACGACTTGTTTGTGACGAACACCGAGTACCTGAGCCGCGGGATCAAGGAAGGCATCGCCAACTCGATCCTGGTGAAGGTCAACCAGATTGGCACGCTGACCGAGACCCTGGAAGCGGTCGAAATGGCACAGCGCGCCAAGTACACGGCGGTGATTTCCCACCGCAGCGGCGAGACGGAAGACGCGACGATCGCCGACCTGGTCGTGGCCACGAATGCGGGCCAGATCAAGACCGGTTCGGCATCGCGCAGCGACCGCATTGCAAAGTATAATCAGTTGTTGCGTATCGAAGAGCAACTCGGCGGCCAGGCCGAATTCTTGGGTACCAAAGCGTTCTACAATATCAAGAGTTAAAGAAGGACGGGGCCGCCCAGAAGCGGCCTCGGGTAGCAGGTATGTTCCGATCGTTTAGCAGGGGCTATATACTGGTGTTTCTGGTCGTGACCGCGCTCACGGTGGGGTATGTGCTCCACCGTGACTTGGCGGGCCAATACACTTTCTATCAGGAGAACGAGGAGTATGTGCGCACCATGCGCGAGCAGCTTCGCACCCTCACCGCTGAGGAGCAGCGGCTCACCGAGCGCGTGGAAGGATTGACGAGCGACCCTGTCGAGGTCGAGGCCGATATCCGCAGCAGCAAAGGACTCGTACGGCCGAACGAGCGGATTGTCCGCATTGAACCTGCGGAAACCGAAGCCCCGTAAGAGGGAGTGTCCGCTACCCTGTCACACGAAATCCTCCTAAATAGCCAGGACGAGGCTATCAAACTCCTGGGCAAGAACGGGGAACTTCGCAAACGGATTCAGGAAGAGGCTCCCGTTCGCATTGTGGACCGCGGCGCCAAGGTTGTGATCATGGGAGAAGACCCGGACGCGGCCATGGTCGGTCAGATGCTGGCGGAGATGCTCGTCGCCGTGCGTGGCGGGCATACGCCGACCCTGGCCGACGTGAGCTATGCGCTCAACGAGGCGAAGACGAGCCATGTCGAGAATCTGAGCGACGTATTTGCGTCGCCGGGCCAAGGGTTGCGCACGGATATCGCCATCAAACCGCGCACGCGGGGGCAAAAGCGGTATCTCGATGCGATCCAAAGCCATGGAGTTACCCTGGGCATCGGCCCGGCGGGAACGGGCAAGACCTACTTGGCTATGGCTGCGGCTGTATCCGCGTTGTTGAACAAGGAAGTGAATCGGCTGATCCTGACGCGTCCGGCCGTGGAAGCGGGGGAAAACCTCGGCTTTTTGCCCGGCGATTTGCAGCAAAAGGTGAACCCCTATCTGCGGCCCCTGTACGATGCGCTGTATTCCATGGTGGATGTGGAGCGGGTCCGCCGCCTCATCGAACGGGAGACCATCGAGGTTGCGCCTCTGGCGTTCATGCGCGGTCGCACCCTGGACCATTCCTTCGCCATACTGGATGAAGCGCAGAACACGACATCCGAGCAGATGAAGATGTTCCTGACCCGCCTGGGCGAAGGGTCGCGGGCCGTGATTACGGGCGACATTACCCAGGTGGACTTGCCGCGCGGGCGGCGTTCGGGACTCATCGAGGCGCGGCGCATTCTGCGAAACACAGAGGGCATCGCGATCATACACCTGCACCGCAACGACGTCGTACGGCATCCGCTGGTCCAGCGGATAATCGATGCCTACGAGGCGGCGTCGCAGGGTGACGGACCGCCGGAGGAGGGTAGCGAATCTTGATGCTCCCCCGAATCGGACGAAAGAAGCAGCGGCTGAGCGGCGGTAGCTACCGGGGCCAGCAGCAGCGTGTGGGAACCAATCGCGAGCAGCGAATGCGCACGCTGGTGCTTGGGCTGTGCTTTGTGTTCCTGGTGGTTGGCGTGACCAAGCGGCTGCGGCCCACGGCGGAAACCGAAGAATACAATCTTGACGGCGTCATTGCCCAAGATACGTTCATTGCGGAAATTGGGTTCAAGAGCGAAGATCTCGAAAAGACCCGGGAAGCGCGCGAAGCAGCGGCTGCCAAGGTGCCCGACATCTTTCGTGTCAACGAAGACGTCGTCGAGGTACAGGTAGAGCACCTGGGTGAAGCGGCCGACGCCATCCTGGAGCAGCGGCCCGCCGCAGAGAAAGCCATTCGTGAGGCGCTGGCGGCGGCCCCGCCGGACCAGGCACCGGCCACGGTTGTGGCGAGAACCGCCCGGAGTTTTGCGGAAACGCTGATCAAGCAGGGCGAACCGTTTCAATCGGTCGCCAACGCCGATGCGCTGGCGACCTGGCTGACGCCGCGCGTAACGATACCGGCGCCGAAAGCGCCCGCCGATCCCGTTGAGGGAAGCGAAGCGGACGCCGCGCCCGAGCCTTCCAAACCCGAACCGCAACTGGAGTTCGTGTACGGAGAACGTCTCGCGGCCGTAGCACCGGAAGCCCTGCGCGATGTCCTCGAAAACGGAATCTTGAAATCCGACGAACGGGGCAGTGAATTCTCCAAAGCCTTGGACCGCCGCATCACAATCCTCAACGCGCGTGGCCAAAGCTCCGGTGAGATGCCGTTCGCCGAAGCGCCCACCGTTGTCACGGCGCCTGATCTGTTGAAGGCGCGCATCGCCGCGGGGCTGCAATTGGCTTTTCCGGCCTTTCAGGCCGGTGCGACGGACGCTCCGGTCGATCTGGTGAAACTCCAGGACGCAGCGTTCGCGGTGACAAAACCGTTCCTGAGCAGCACCCTGGAGTTTGACGCGGACAAGACAAGCATTGAACGAGAAGTTGCTCGCGGGCAGGTGGAACCGGTCTTGAAAGAGATCATGCCCAGTGAGCGAATCATCGGCCGCGGTGAGCGTTGGTCTCCGCAGTCGAAAAGTGATGTGGAAACCTACCTGGTTGAAAAGCAGCGCTATGACAAGCAGACCGCCAACGTAATTGGTTCGCTGGCCGGCCATGCGATCCTGGTGGGGCTGGTGTTGTTTGCTCTCGTGCAAGCGCTGCCGCTGTTGGTTACGAAACGCCAGTTCACCTTGCGGAGCCTGAACCTGGTGCTCCTGGTAATGTGCGCCACGATCGGTGTCGGGCGCGTGGCGGCCTACTTCGACGATACGGGATTGTTGGTGCCCGCGGCGGCCGGGGCCATCCTCCTCGCCATCCTGACGAATACGCGCGTCGCCGGCCTTTCAAGCGCAATCATCGCGATACTCCTGTCGATTCAGTACGACTACAGTTGGCGGCTCCTGCTGGTGAGCGCGGCAATGTCGTTTACCGGCGTGCTCAGTATCTTCATGGTGCGGCGGCGCAGCGACATGGGCAGCGCAGCGGTGAAAGCCACGATCGTCGGCGTGCTGACGGTGCTGGGTATGGCCCTCGCACAGGACGCCTTGTTCACGGAGACATCGTTCAATGCGCTTGTATCCATCGCGTTGAACGGATTGGTGTGCGTGTTGGTCGTGCCCGGGTTGGTTTCGCCGTTGGAGCGCCTGTTCGGTATTACGACCGACATTCAACTGCTGGAATATTCGGATTTAAACAACCATATTCTGAGCCGGCTGGCCATGGAAGTGCCGGCGACCTATGCCCACAGTCTTATGCTGGGCCAGTTGGCGGAGGCCGCGGCGGACGCTATCGGCGCGAACGGGCTGCTCGCCCGGGTCTGTGCGTATTACCACGACATCGGCAAGATTCGGCGTCCGGAATACTTCTCCGAGAATCAGACCGGCGCCAATATTCACGACGACCTCTCGCCCCGATTGAGCGCGCGGGCCATAGCATCGCACGTGACCGAGGGCGCGGAGATGGCGCGGGAACTCCATTTGCCGAAACCGTTGATCGACGCCATCTACGAACACCACGGAACCTGCCTGATCAGCTTTTTCTACAAGGAAGCGGTGAAGCAGCAGAAGCACGGCGGCGTCGTGGAAAGCGATTTCCGGTATCCGGGTCCCCGTCCGCGGAGCCGCGAGACTGCGATCTTGATGATTTGCGACGCGGTGGAATCGGGGGTGCGATCCCTGAAGAATCCAAACGAAGAGCGCGTTCGCGAGTTTATCGACCGCATCATCTCGAGCCGCGCCGAGGATCGGCAGTTTGATGAGTGCGAACTCACGCTGCGCGACCTCGACACGATTGCGGAGGTCTTGGCCAAGCGCATTTCGTCAAGCCAACACCGGCGCATCGCCTATCCCGGCCAGGAGAAAGAGCCCGAGCCCAAGGTGGCGAACATGGTCCCCTTGTCGGGAGGGCAGGAATAGTGCCGCTTAGCCTCGAGGTCCGCAACGAATCGCGGATCAAGCATTGCTACCGTTCGGACGTGCTGTGCCGGCTGGCAGAACGCGTGTGCGCGGGCGAGAATCGCAATGGCGCCATCGAGATCAGCGTGTTATTCTGCGACGATCGCCGCATACGGGAACTGAACCGGCAGTACCGGAGGATCGATCGCCCCACGGACGTTCTATCCTTCGCCCAGGACGAAGCGCCGGACGGGGAGCAGGTCGTCTTGGGCGACGTTGTGATATCGCTGGAAACGGTCGCGACGCGTTGCCGCGGTGACAAGGAGGCCATGCGGCAGGAAACGCGGCTTCTGTTTTGTCACGGGTTGTTGCATCTTCTGGGCTACGACCACCACACGGAACGCGAGCGGGCCATCATGGCTGCCAAACAGGCGGCATACCTGGACCTGCCGATTGCGAAGGCGTGGCTTGGACCACGCCGCGCGACCGCAACCTAAGGGAGGAGAAATCTCTTTTGGACGACGATAGTAGACCGTCGCCCTTCACGTCCTCGATCGCGAGGATGTTTTGGTGGGGCGGCTTCATCTGTGTCGCCCTGTTTCTCGTCAATCACGCCGTGTCGCAGAGTCCGGAGGCGGTGACCGATGGATCCACTTTGTCTCGACACGCGGCCGCGGAAGACATGCCCGACGCCGCGGACGGCACGCAGCCGTGGCATGCCGTGTTGCCGCCGCACGTGCTGCTTGCAATTGCGTTCCTGATCGGGTGCTCGGCGTTTTTCTCGGGGTCTGAGTCGGCCTTCTTCTCCATCCACAAGAT
This sequence comes from Candidatus Hydrogenedentota bacterium, assembly GCA_023384315.1. Lineage (GTDB taxonomy): Bacteria > Hydrogenedentota > Hydrogenedentia > Hydrogenedentales > SLHB01 > JAHDWY01. The sequence continues at coordinate 11,555 of JAHDWY010000015.1, forward strand.
CCGGTTGCGCGCCATGCGAGAGAGCGCGAACGTCGCGGACCGGCAGGTCGCCAAATTGATGGAGGATCCGGGACGCCTCCTGACCACGATCCTGGTAGGCAACATGATCGTCAACGCGTTGATTGGCATTTTTCTTGGCGCTCGCGTGGAGCAGGTGCTTTCCAATTCCTTTGGATTCGGTGACGCCACGGCCTACGCGCTCGCGGTTGCCCTTACGACAACGATCCTGGTCTTCCTCGGCGAGATTGCCCCCAAAGTGTTTGCCGTGCATACCTGCGTGCCCTTTGCGCGCATCACGGTGTTTCCCCTTGTTGCGGCGGACCGGATTCTGGCGCCCGTTCGCGATAGCGCCCTGGGGCTCACCAATGCGTTGTTCCGCCTCACCCGATTCCACCAGTTGCATGCGGCGCCGTTCATCACCGATGCCGAGTTTAAGTCGGTGTTGACCGACGGCGAGGCGCAAGGCGTGATTGAAGAAGACGAGCGCCAAATGATCCAGGGAATTCTCGAATTTAGCGACGCCATGCTTCGGGAGATCCTGGTGCCGCGGCCCGACGTGATCGCGTTGCCTGAAGAAGCCACGGTAGCCGAGGCGTTAGCCGTGTACCGGGAGCACGAGTACTCGCGCATGCCAGTGTACCGTGAAGGGCTGGACTACGTTCGCGGGATCCTTCTGGCGAAGGACCTGCTGCCCAGTTTTGCCAAAGGTGAAATGGACCGCACGATCAAAGGCCTGTTGCGGCCCGCCCATTTCGTACCGGTCACGATGACTGTTCAACAGTTCGTCGCGGATGCCCAACGGCACCGCGCCCATCTCGCGATTGTGGTCGACGAGTACGGCGGGACGGCCGGTATCGTGACGCTTGAGGACGCGATGGAACAAGTCGTCGGCGATATCATGGACGAAGACGAATTCGAGGAACTCGGGTATCACAAGGTGGCGGACGACGAGTACGTCGTCGAAGGCGGGCTGGCCCTTGACGATCTCAACGCGCTGATTGGTGTGGATCTTCAGGATGAAGAGCACGAAACCATTGCAGGATTCCTCATGGATCAGACCGACCGAATTCTCGAACCTGGCGATCAAATTGAATCGGCGGGCGTCCAGTTCACTGTAGAAGCTTGTGAAGGAAAGCGGGTGTCCAGCGTGCGGCTCAAGCTGTTGCCGCCGCCCGAACCCGAGGCGGAACCGGCCCCGGTCACGGAGCCCGAGTCATGATGGAATTGGTTGCCATAACAGCCGGCGTTCTAGCTTTCGCCGTGCTCTTCCAGGCGCTATTCGCGGGGTACGAAACGGGTTTTCTTTCGGTCAATCCGCTGCGCATTCGGTTCATGGCCGAGGAGGAGCATCAGATTCGCGCGAAACGGATGCTTCGGTACACGAGCAATCCGGACCAGATGCTGGCGATGCTGCTCATCGGCACTAACGTGGGCACGGTGATGGGGACGATCGCGGTCACGCGCGGTTTTGGCGAACTTGCGGCCGTCTTGATTGCGACGCCGGTCTTTCTCCTGTTCGCGGAGGTAATCCCGAAAAGTATCTTCCGGCAGGTTCCGAACCGGCTCACGCTGGCGCTGCTGCCCGTTATTGAGTTCTTTTACTTGGTGTTCGCGCCGCTTGCGTGGCCCTTGGCGAAACTCAGCAAGCTCATGTTCCGTTTTGCGGCCGACCATCAGGAGCACCATCTGAGCCCCCTTATGTCCACGCGGGAGGACATGCGGGTTCTTGTGGATGAGAGCGCGGACCACGGCACGATCGAACCCGAAGAACAGCGCATGATCCATTCGGTAATCAACTTGCAGGCCACCCAGGCGAAAGAGATCATGGTGCCGCGCATCGACATCCAGGCTCTTCCTGAAACGGCGACGCGCGCGGAATTGCTCACCCTCCTCGAGCAATCCGGCCGGACGCGAATCCCCGTGTACCGTGAAACCATCGACGAGGTGATCGGGGTTGTCAGCGCACACGATGTGCTGCTCGATGCCGATCCCGCCACGGACGACATTCGCCCGTATATTCGCGACGTGATGCACGTGCCCGACACCATCAAGGTGGATGACCTGTTCGCCCAAATGAAGCGCGACAAGCAATACATGACCATCGTAACCGATGAGTACGGCGGCACGGACGGCCTCATTACGCTGGAGGATATCCTCGAGGAGATTTTCGGCGACATTCAGGATGAGCACGATGTTGAAGAGAAGCAGATTCAGATGGTCGGACCGAATGCCTTCGTCATCGATGCGCGGACCTACCTCGAAGATGTGTCTGAAGCCATCGGCGCACCCATCCAGGATGAGGAAGTGGAAACGGTGGGG
>JAHDWY010000015.1:13883-18179 GCA_023384315.1 Candidatus Hydrogenedentota bacterium
CGACCGGTTCCGCGTCACCGTGCTGGACGGGGGCGTCAACAGCATCGTGAAAGTCCGGTTGGAAATTCTTCCCGCAAGCGAGGAACAGCATGCCTAAGTCGAACGATCGGGTCCCGGCTCGGGGGGTTGGCCAGTGGCTCCAGCAGGCCTGGAACCAAGTCTGGAAGTATATGGTGAGCGGATTGCTCGTGTGGATTCCGCTGATCATCTCCGTGTGGGTGGCGTGGCTGGTGTTCGACAAATTGGTCTTCGGCATGGAGCGGCTCGTCCGGGGACTTTTCGGCATGTTCCATGACTGGGGAGGCCGTTATCCGCGCTTCGATTTCCTGTCCGACTGGCAATACCAGGATGGCACCGGGTTTGCTCTGGCCCTGGCGCTCTTTCTCGGTACAGGGGTGCTTGCGCGGTATATCGTCGGGCGCAAGATTATCAACTACGGGGAACGCATCCTCCAGCGTATCCCGTTCATCAGCCGCGTTTACCGCGCGGTGCAACAGATTCGGGACGTTTTCATTACGCGCGAAGGCGCGGTATTCCAGAAGGTGTGCATGGTCGACTATCCCCGCAAGGGGATGGCGGCGGTGGCTTTCGTGACGTCCCGCGAACATGGGGTCGTGCAAGAGGTCTTGGGCAAGCCGGATTATGTCGCCGTTTTCATTCCCACCACACCGAACCCGACCTCGGGATTTCTCGTCTATTTGCCCGAAACGGAGATTACGGTGTTAGATATCAGTGTCGAAGAAGCGATGAAACTGATTATCTCCGGGGGTGCCTATATTCCCGGCAATCGTTCCCTTGAGGATGACGGCGGCCGCGAAGCCGGAGATTCGGCGTAGATCGTTTGCCCGAGAGTTCCGGCGGGGGACTTGGAAAGGGATCGGATCCATGTCGAAAGGGACAGGGGTTCTACTGGCAGCGTTGATTCTGCTCCTTGCCGTTCAAACGTGGCGTTTGCACGAAGCGAAGCGAGAAATCGGCGCCGGGTCTGTGCCTGGCGATGCGGAGCGGCGCGACGGACAGCCTCAAATGGAATCCAGCGCGCCAGCCGATGCGAGCTCCAATGCTATCCGATCGCCGGTACGGCCCGTTGCTGCCGACGACGAGGTCAACCATCCCGTTTTACCGCCGGCCGGCGAAGTCCCCAAAGATGTCCTTACGGCATTGCGGGAGTTCGCACAACGCAGCGTGGCGAAACCTGCGGGGAATACGGCCGACAAGTCCGGCAAGGAAGGAACGCGCGGTCGCGCGGAAACGGACAGTCGCAGTGCCAGCGATTCCACCAAGCGCACGGCGAACGGCGCTGCGGGGCCGGAGAAAGCTGCGCTTCGCGAGGGGATCGCGCGAGCCCGGGCTGCGGCGCGAAATGGGGATTATGGTAAGGCCATTGCGCTGTTGACCGGCCTCATCGATTCGACCGCGGACAGTGGGCCGGCCTACCAAGCCCTGGCCCGCACGTACCGGGACCTGGGAATGCCGGATGAGGCTCTGGCGGTGCTTCAGGAATGGTCCAGCGCACATCCCGACGCTGCGGCCGCCCATCTGGAGATGGCGAATACCTACGAGGCGCTGGGGCTGAACGCCGAAGCGCTGGCGGAGCTGCAGGCCTACGAGAACCTCTCCGGCGGATCGGCGGACAGCTATTCGGAGCTTGCCGCCATGTATCGGCGCCTCGGCCTGACGGCGGAAGAGGCGCAGGCGCTGGTCGCCTGGAACGACGCGAGCCCCGGATCGCCGCAGGCCATGCGCGCCATGGCCGACTACTACCGGCGCAACGGCGATTACGGAAACGCCATCCTCCAGTATCAGGGCGTGTTGGAGGCCGAACCCGGCAATATCGCCGCGCGGACCAACCTGGCGCAGACGTATCAGCAGATGGGCCAGTACGGGGCGGCGCAGGCCGAGTACATCGCGGCGCTGGAGCTGACACCTGGAGATGCCAACCTGTGGATGCGCCTGGGGGATTCGTATCGCCAGTCAGGCAATATCGCGTCAGCGATTGGCAGCTACCAGAGTGTGGTTTCGCTGGAACCAGGTTCGTCGTCGGCGCTTCGCGCGAGCCGGCAGATCGTGCGCCTGGAACGGCAGCTCACGGCGCAGAAATCGTAACAAATCTTGATTCAATAGATAGTTACGGCGTTGCGCGCCCCTGCCAATCGGTCCCGTCACTCCAGTCTTTCACTGTCAAGAGTCTATTAAAGGCCTGTAGCAATCTGCCGATAAAGATAAGGCAGGCATGGATGCCTGTGATGGTTCTATGTGCTAAGGAGAGCAAATCATGGTTGGCATCTACGGGATTACCGGATTACCCGAGCAGCCGGCCACCACTCCTTCGGAGCCGGCGCGCGGAAGGCGGCCGCAGAGTCTGTCGGGCGAATCAGGACAGCAGGGCGCGGATCGGATCACGTTCAGTCCTGAAGCCCAGGAAGCTTCTGCCGCTGCAAAGTTTATCGAAGCCGCGAAAGAGCGGTCGGAAGAGATCCGGGCGGAACGGATCGAACAGGCCCGAAAGCAACTGGAAGAAGGCACCTACCGGCTTCAACAGGTTGTGCTTGTTGTAGCGGCACGCGTTGCCAACTACATTGGGGACGCTTAGCCCTCTATCCCCAGGACCTTCACCTCGGCTGGGACCGGGCTGAAGTTCGCTCCACGGGTTGGACCATTTTGTCGTAACTGAAGCAGGAAGCCCCGCGCGTTTGCGCGGGGCTTCCTGCTGTCTACGATTTAGTGGGACCTAATCGCCGCCGATGAGAATCGTGTTTACGATGACCTGTACGTCCGATACGTCGGTGCTGCCATCGCTGTTCACGTCGCCGTCGATTGCCTCGGGCTGCATTCCCAGAATCTTCCCAACGACGACTTGCAGGTCGGCACTGTTCACTTTGCCGTCCTTGTTGGCGTCGGTCTTCAAATCCGGCAGGATGGTGACGTGCTCCGTTTGCACGGGCGTGCCGCGAAGGTAGATGGGAGTGCCGTAAAAGTCGAAGCCGGCCCGGACCGTGGTGGGCATGACGACGCAATGCCAAGATTCGCCAACCTGTGTCGCGCCGGGTGGCACCATCGATACGTTGTTAAAGGCGGGGATCAGGGCTCCATTCTTGAACCACATAATCGCGGTGGGCCCTTCGGGCAGCGACGGATGGGAGTAACTGTAGCTCAAGATGAGCGAATCGGCGTCGCGCGGCTCCGCGGGAGTAAGCAGGACGTTGTTCGCCACCGGTGCCGCGGAAGACTCCGACAACCAGATGCTGACCAGTTGGCACGCGTCCACACCGCCGGCCGTAGCACAAACGATGAAGCTGTAGATGTTGTCCGAAAATCCACTCGAATCCCAGGAGAACTCGCCCGTCGCCGGGTTTATGGTGGCCCCGGCGGGCGCGCCCTCCAACGAATACGTCGGCGCGCCAATGTTCGAAAGCGCTTGTGCCGTAAACTCCACCGTACTGCCCGTAGTGGCGAATACGATTGGTATGGGCAGCAACTCGAGATCGACAGGACCCGACAGACTGGTAAAGTCGGTCTGGAGTACGCTTGCGGGCAGGTTGTTGCCGATTACGTCGGCGGGATCGAGGGGAACTCCGTTGCCGTCCGACAACCCGACTACTGCCCGTTTTGCGTTGAGGCCGAGGTAGGTACAGCGGATGGTGCCGTTGTAGAAGAGTTCGACCTGCACCGTGTTCGCGACTGAAGCGCCGGGAATGGCCACATCCGAAAAGGCTGGTACATCTTCGAACGTTACGACCATCCGATCGGAAAGGAAACGGCCCCAGACCAACCCGCCGCTGCCGGGATCGAGGTCGCTGAAGAGGAACGAGATTCGGCGTTTGCCAAAGTGGTTCTCCAAGGTCGGCGTTGAATCCATGGGATTCGCGTACGTCCCCGGAGCGACAGGCGATATAAACCCGTTTGCGGAAAGATACAAGGTGTTATAGAACTCACCGAAAAACGGGAATGGCACGTCGGGAGCGAACGCGATATAGGACTCGTCCGCCAGCGGTATCGTGATAATGTCTTCTTTCGGCACGGGCAGGGTGCCGTCGAAATCCGGGGCAACCTTCGCGCCCGATCCATCGCTTACGGTAGGCGTGTAGTTGGAATGGTTGACGTAGTATTCCGGGAATCCCGAATCGGCGGCGTCGCTGTAGTTGACTGCGGGAACGAAGGTTATCTGATGGCTTGCCAAGTCGACACCGTTCGAGAAGGCCTCACTCGAGTAATCCACATCCTGTCCCACCACGACGCGGGCGATGAGGGGCAGGTTCGCGCCGAAGGAATTGGCGCGCGGATAGAGGCCGTAGT
>JAHDWY010000792.1 GCA_023384315.1 Candidatus Hydrogenedentota bacterium
GTGGGTGGCGTCGTAGACCGCGACTTCGGAGGGGTCGGCGTAGTCTTTGCCGACCTGGTTGAATTCGTTGTATTGCCATGGAAAGTGGTTGTGCATGGTTCTATCGTTTGCCCTTGTCGGTGACGCGCAACTGCATTTGCTTTGCACGAAGACTATGCGCATATGCGGCGCAAAACGCTCATCACGGTAAAACTCGATTAATCGAGAGCTTCGGTTTGATCGTCTGCGAGAATGGGTGGGATATCGCGTGATGTGAAGATCAGGTATGTCGGAAAACCGGACACGGGCCAGATGCGAATTGACGCCAACCGCGAGCATTCCGAATCATACGCCATACCCATTCTGGTGTTTTCGATCAGAAGTTCGCACGATGACTCGACGGACGTAATAAAACGTTCTGCCGCGGACGGATTGTCGTTCGCTATGTACACCGCATGGTCAATTATGTCTTGTCGTGCGCGAGGCCGGACAAACAGGTCAATCGCCACGGCGTTGCAATTCGGCGATGCGCTCGCGAACCTCCTTGCGAACGTCCTCCCAGGCATCCGGCGTCAGCGAGATCGGGTCCCCGCTTTCCAGACCTTTAAGAAGTAGTGCATCGAGGCGTTCGCGGGCTTGGCGCTTCTGATCGTCGCGGACAAGGGCGCGGATGTATTCACTGGCAGTGCTGTACCCGCCGGAGCGCGTCTGCTCCTCGATGAAGGCCCGCATCTGTTCGGGTAGCGAGATGTTGAGCGTGGTCATGGCGTGTCGGGCCCTTTTGAACTGTTCCAGAATCAGTATGGCATGTTTTGGCAAAATTTGCCATACCACTATAAGCTATTCAAATAAAGTAATTTACCAGCAAGGTCGGAGCCGTCTTATAACGCAAGGACTCGCCGCGCTCGTCGAGCGAGGCGGTACGGGAACGGCCATTACTGTCTTGCCAACTCGTGTTCGCTGACGGTCATTTTCCGTTCCTGCCAGTAGGCGTCGTCGTGGAATTCGAACTGGGTGGGGGTGTAGTCGCCGACGAGGTCGACGTTGGCGCCGGTCTCGGGGAGTTGGTCCTCCATTTCGAGGCACCAGTAGACGGCGTTGACGAGCACGCGACGGACGCCGTCGGAGAGGAGGTCGGTCGATGCGCCCATGGTGGTGGTGAAGACTTTGCCCGGTTGGCCGCCGGGGACTTGGTAGGTCTTGGTCCATGCGATGGGCATCATGGGGTCGTTCTTCTCCCCTTCCACTGGCGTGCCAGTGTCGGGACGCATGCCGTAGTGCAGGTCTTCCTCGTCATAGACCTCGCCGTGCTCCACGACCTGGCCCAGGACGAGGGGCGCGCTGTCGCCGGGCAACGGGAGGCGCACACCGTAAACGTCCGTCGCACCCCAGATGTCGCCGTCCTGGATGCCGCGCAGGATGGGATGGTCTTGTGCGCCGGGGGCGACGAGGCCGCGGGTGCTTTCGTATTTGTGTTTGCCGTGGTGGCTGATCCACTTCTCGCCGAGGACGAGGCGGCCGAAGCCGTCGGTCCATTCCGTCTTGTTGCCGCTGTAGCCGTTGCTGTAGTGGACCCAGTTCGATTCGGGCGCGGTGTTGAAGGCGTGGGTGGCCGTGCGCATGCCGATGACGGGTTTGCCGGAGGCGAGGTAGCGGTCGATGTGCTGCATCTGATCGTCGGGCAAATCGCGGAAGCGGGTGAAGATGATCATGAGATCGGCATCGTCCAGGGCTTGCAGGCCGGGGATGTTCTTGCCGTAGTTGGGATCGATGATTCCGGTGCCGGGGTTGATGGCGAAGAGGACGGTGCAGGTGAAGCCGTGGCGTTCGGCGAGGATCTTGCCAAGTTGGGGCAAGGCTTCTTCGGAGCGGTACTCTTCGTCGCCGGAGATCAGGACGATGTGCTTGCCGAGGCCGGGGCCGGTTTCGCCGGTGTAGGTTACCCATGGGTCCTGGGCGTGCACGGATGCAGCGCTGAGCGCGGCGGACAGGGTGGCGAGGGCAACGAGGTTCATGAGAAGAGTCGATCCCGGCATTTGGTTAGATCTCCGTTTGTTCGAATCGCTTGCGTGCCTAAGATTTGAAGATGGGTTCCCGCCTTCGCGGGAATCCATCTTACACGATTCGTTGCGAACTGCAACGCATTGCCGATCGCCATCCCGCATGCAATCAAGAAAGCAGCCACGCCGGGGCGTGGCTGCGATACATGCGGCGATTC
>JAHDWY010000793.1 GCA_023384315.1 Candidatus Hydrogenedentota bacterium
CGCGGGCATAGTTCGGACCGAGATCGATATCGCAGGTTTCAATCGCGAACCGCCCGCCACGAGGCATGGCATCGCGCGCATTCACCGCCAAATTGATGATGACCTGCTCCAACTGCCCGGCATCCGCTTTAACTTTGCCCACGTTCTCGGCAAGTATCGTAACGAAATCAATGTTCTCGCCGATGAGTCGCCGCAGCATTTTCTCCAGTTCGCGGATCGTGTAGTTCACATCGAGCACGACCGGCTGCAATACTTGACGCCGGCTGAACGCCAGTAGTTGGCGGGTCAACGCGGTTGCCCGCTCGCCGGCTTTGCGTACCATCATCAGATCTTCGCTCACGGGGTGATCCTCGCCAAGCGTGGTCATGGCGAGATCGGCGTACCCCAGAATCGCAGACAGCAGGTTATTGAAATCGTGCGCGACCCCGCCCGCGAGTTGGCCGATGGCCTCCATTTTCTGGGCTTGGAGGAACTGACCTTCGAGATCGCGCAGCGCGGTTTCGTCAATGAGGTACCCGCGGATTTCCGTCAGATTGCCATGAATGTCACAGGAGCGGACGAAATTGCCGATAACCCACAGCTCCCTGCTATCCCGGGTGCGCATCTGCAATCGGTGGTGCAGGAGGCGTTCTTCTTTTCGCAGCAGGCGGACGACTTCGTGCCAGTTTCCCGCGTCCACAAACAGATCGTCGATTCCGATTGCGCGCGCCTGCTCGACTGACTCCAAACCGAAAATCGCAAGAAAGGCCGGATTGCAGTCTCCGATACTTCCGTCCACTGACAGCATGACGTTGGCGGATATATCGTCCTCGAAGAACCGGCGGTACCGGGTTTCCAGTTGCCGGTTGCGCGCCTCGGCGACACGGAGTGTCGTGATATCGTGATGACAGACAATACAGCCTCCGTCCGGGCTGTCCATAGGGGAAACCGTCATCTGAAACCAGGCTTCGGATAGACCGGGCCTGACGACCCGGTATTCCTGCGCGAAGAACTCCCGGCGACCTTCCAGGACATCGCGGATGCCCTTGTGATCGATGGGCGGATCCTCTTGCGGATCCGCGGCCGTTGATACGATGCCGATATAGTTCTCTCCAATCTGAACGTCAGTCGACCCGACGGGATTTGGACCGGCACAGTACTGGCGCCACGCGTAATTCACAGTGACAATACGGCCCTCGCCGTCCAGCGCGGCGATTCGTGATGGCATGGACCGAAGAATCCCCTGGAGCAGCGCTTCGTGCTCCTCCAGGGCCAACTCCGCCTGGCGGCTCACGCGTTCCTGCTCCCGTCGTGCCAACGCGGCGCGCACCGCGGGACCCAGCCGCAGCAACTGGTCTTTCAGTACGTAGTCGTTCACGCCAAGACGCATACAGCGAACGGCGGTCACCTCGTCGATGGACGCGGTAACAACGATAAAGGGCAAGTCCGGACGCACCGCGCGCACCAGCTCGAATGCTTCGATCCCATTGATGTCCGGGAGACTGAAGTCGGAGAGGACGATGTCCGGCTCCAGTTCATTCAAAGCGCGCTCGAAGTCATCGCGGTTGGTGACATGCACATGGCGCACAGCAAGACCGTCTCTGCGAAGCGCGTGAAGCACGAGCTCGGCGTCGGTGGACACATCCTCCAGCAGCAGCACGTGGACGGGAATGGCAGAACTACTGCTCGCCATGAAACGCGCTCCCCATGAATGACGCGGAACGGCGCTGCTTGACCCGTCGCATCACGATACAGGCCCGCCGTTTGCCTGCGTCGCATTCGATTGCGCGGGAAGCGTGAAGTAAAAGGTGGCCCCCCGGCCTCGTTCGGCGTCGGCCCAGACCCTTCCGCCATGGCGGCGGATAATGTTGTGAACGAGGGCAAGGCCTACGCCCGACCCTTCGTACTCCTCCCGTCGATGGAGCCGCTGAAACACCTTGAAGAGCTTGTCCGCGTGGCGCATATCAAAGCCGCAGCCCTTGTCTTCAACATAATACACAACGGCTCCGTTCTCTCTGCGCGCGCCCACGTGAATGCGCGGCGATTCGGCGTCACGCGAAAACTTGACCGCGTTGGACAGGAGGTTCACAAGGACCTGCCGGAGCAGGTTTGCGTCGCCACGGGCCGTCGGCAGATCGTCAATGGCGACTTCGGCCGCGGCAATGGGGTTGGCGGCAGACACCTCCTTCCACGCTTGTTCGGCAATC
>JAHDWY010000794.1 GCA_023384315.1 Candidatus Hydrogenedentota bacterium
GACTTCGTTCTGGAGTTCGAAGCGCTCGCGAGCCCGACAATGAACTCCGGTTGCCAGATTCGCAGCAACAGTCTCCCCGACTATAAAGACGGCCGGGTCCACGGCTATCAGATCGAGATGGAAGACGAGAACAACCCACGTAAGTGGTCCGGCGGAATCTACGACGAAGGCCGCCGCGGCTGGCTCTATCCGACGAAGGAAAACGAGGTTCTCGCGGCCAAGTTCTCCGAGCAAGGGAAAACGGTCTGGAAAAATGGCGAATGGAACCATTACAAGGTCGAAGCCATCGGCGACAGCATCAAGACCTGGGTAAACGGCGAACTCCGCGCCGACCTCACCGATGATATGACCGGCTCCGGTTTCATCGCGCTCCAGGTCCACGGCGTCGGCGACAAGACCGAACCCATGACCGTGAAATGGCGCAACATCCGCGTCAAGGAAGTGAAGAGCGAAGGGTAAATCCGCGCTCGCAGCCGTGCACAAGAGGGCAGGCACACCGTCCTGCCCTCTTCCAATCCTATGTAATGTGGTGACCGTATAGCCAATTGCCGCATAGGGCTTCATGCCCCGCACCGCCATCGCCGTCGTCATCCCCGCGAAAGCGGAGAAGGCGGGAATCCTTCTTCAACGCGGTCCTCCGTTTAGACCATTTACAGCGGATTCCCACGACCATCCCAACCCACCCCTAAACCGTCATCCCCGCGAAGGCGGGGATCCATCTTTTCGCGTATCGCGTGCATCGACCGATAGTATTGTGACGTGCATCGGGAGTACTTTTCTTCGATGGTTTTCATCAAGTGCCTTTATGCCATGCGTACCGCCCCAAGATGGGTCCCCGCCTTCGCGGGGATGACGGAGCGGGGAAATTACCCATGTGCAGCATCATGATGAATGCTACGCCATTCCGCAAAACAGTTACGGAATGTGAAATCGACCGGCGCGGTTCGCTATGGTGGGCCTGCGAAACCGGAGTCCAACGCGAACGGGGGAGCCATGAAGTGCTTCAGCAGATCCAGTGCAACATTTTGCTTTCTCTTGCTGTGCCTTTCCGTAGCACACACCGAGTCCTTTGTTGATGACGGAAAGCCATCTGCCGTAATTGCAGTCGGCAACGATTGGACAGCAGGCAACGGCTATCTCGAAGCGTCCGGCGTCGAACGGTTTCTGTATGCCAGCCGGTATGCCGGTAGCGGTGACGTGCGCATTCGTGCGCGCTTGTCGCTGGAGTCCTTGGACGGATCGGCGGCGTCCTTCGTCATCGGCGAGGACAGCCATTTCGGGTTCAACGGCGCCAGGCAACACGAAATCTTCGTGTCGGGTTCCGTTTTCAATGGCGTCGATGTCGGCGGGAAGAAGACGTCGGAATTCATCGAGCGCGGGAAACCGTTTGAGTTCGAGGCCATTCGTAACGGCGGCACCCTGCGAATCCTGATCGATGGAAACGAGATCGTGTCTGCGAATGTCCGCAATCGTCCCTTGGGTCGTTTCGGTTTCCGGCCTTGGCGGGACACATTGCGACTCTACAGTTTCTCCGCGGAGGGCGATCTCATGGACCCGCCGCCGCCGTCCACGCAGAACCCCGGATACACACTTCCCATCATCGATCTCTCGCGCCAGACGGAGCGCCAAGTTGTCGTCGACCGTGAAGCGGGGCAGTACCTCGGCCATCCCACGACCGTCCTGCTCGAAGACGGTAAGACGATCATTACGGTCTACCCGAAAGGGCACGGCCGCGGCGCCATCGTCATGAAGCGCAGCGAGGACGGCGGGCTTACATGGAGCGCCCGGCTGCCGGTGCCGGAAAACTGGGCGACCTCCATGGAAGTGCCGACCATTCATCGCGTGATCGATAAGGAAGGTACGAAGCGGCTCATCATGTTTTCGGGGCTTTACCCGATCCGCATGGCCGTGTCGGAAGACGACGGCAACACGTGGACGCCCCTGGAACCGATCGGCGACTTCGGAGGCATCGTGGCCATGGGGAGTGTGGAACGCCTGAAGAACGGAAACTATATGGCGCTCTTTCACGACGACGGCCGCTTCCTCCGCAACAAAAACGAACGCGGCAAATTCTACGTCTACAAGACGATCTCCACCGATGGCGGTTTGACCTGGGGCGAGCCGGAAGTCATCGCGACCCATCCCGCCGCGCACTTGTGTGAACCGGGCTTGATCCGGTCACCCG
>JAHDWY010000795.1 GCA_023384315.1 Candidatus Hydrogenedentota bacterium
CCGTAGTTCGCGATGGCGCTGCCGGTTTGCGTGATTTCGAGCCCGAAATCGACGGATCCATTCGTGACCTTCGCTTCGGTTTTGCCCCAGGTCTCGTAGATGACAATCCCTGAATCGATGCGCGGCGGGGTCTTGAATTTCTGCACCGAGAATTGGCGGTGGGATTCGCCAAAACCCAGGGCCTTCGCCTTGGACTGAAACCATTCGAGCGCGATGTACGGCATCTCAGAGACCATGGACACGAGCTTCTTCTTCGACAGCAGACCCTTCAGCCATTCGTCGCAAGAACCGGTGATGCTGTTCGCGATAATGACGATCCGCACCGAACCCCGTTCCAGGGACAATACCTTCTTCAATTCGATGGTCTGGTGGTACTCGTACTTGAATTCGAGCATGCGTTCGCGGACCCAGTCGTCCCCCCCGATGGCGAGGTCCACTTCGCCCACGGCGAGTTGCGATCCGAACTCCTGCGGACGTCCGTCCCAGCCCACGAGAAACGAGGTGACCGGGAAAGTGCTCGGACCGCCCTTGTCGTAGCCGCGTGTCGGGAATCCGGCATTTTTCAGAAGTTCAATCAGACTGCCGCCACGATTCGGATCGGCAAGCGAGCCCGCCGGCAAACCGATAATTAATCTCTCGTCACTCATTGCTTACTTCTATCCTTCTCATTACCGCTTTCCCATGCGCACAAACTTCTCGTCCGTGTTTGTCCGTGCAGGACCGTGTAAACCCTAAAGCACGTGCCGGAACACCATATACCCTTCCGCCGCTTCCACCGAAATCTCGCGTCCCCGCACACGGGAGATGTACTCCACGTTCTGCACGCTGGAATGGTGGATCGCGTCGCGCATTTGCGATTTGTGCATGGATAACGCGGCCAGTTTGTGCTCCAGAAATTCGGTGATATCGATATAGAAATTGGGGTGAAATTTCTCGCGCTCCAGACTCCAGAACAACGAGGTATTGTCGTACCCCAGCACGATCGGTTGAAAGGGCTTAATTGACGGCACGCCGGGGCGGCACGCCGTCCACGCGGCGCGGAACACGGCGTCATGATCCTGATTATACGACGACACCGGTATCGCCAACATCGTCGGTTTCACTTTGTCGAGCGCGAGTTTGCAGTCCCGCTCGAACTGGGCGACCAGGTCGCGCCGCGGAATCGCGTCCAGCCGCAGATGGGTCTGCTCGTCGCGGTACAGGATCTCCCAGTCGTCGACCTTGAGATATTGCATGACGCTCGCCAACTCTTCCTCGCGCGTGGAGCCGCTGACCTGACCGGTCTTTCCGTCGTAGTGCTTCAAATCACCGACGGAACAGACGATGCAATAGACCTCCCCGCCGAGATGCTTGATACGCGCCATGGTACCGGCGCATCCGAAACACTCGTCGTCGGCATGGGGCGCGATGACCAGCATCCTCTGTTTGGATAGAAACGCGTCTTCAGGGGTCAAGACCCTTCTCCTCGATCAATCGTTCGTATAGATCTTCGATGCGCCGCACCATGGATTCCAGCCCGTAGGCGGCTGTCACGGACCGGGCCGCCTCGCTCATTTGCCAACGCAGCGCCGGGTCACCATGCAGCCGCAACACCGCTTCCACAATCGCGCCGGCGCGCTGTGGGGGCACCAGGATGCCAGTGTCGCCGTCCCGCACAATTTCGGGGATACCGCCCACCCTGCTCGCCACGACCGGCGCGCCCGCAGCCCCGGCTTCCAGCACGACGCGGCCCATGCCTTCATTCAGCGATGGCACCACGCAAAGATCGAATGCGGCCATCAAATCGGGAACGTCGTGGCGTAACCCCAGAAACTGAAATCGCTCACCCAGATCGGCGGCCTGCGCGCGCAGAGAATCCGCGAGAGAACCGTCGCCCACGAGAATGAATCGGGATTCCGGCACGCTCCCCGCAATGGCGCGCGCGGCCTCCACAAAATACGCGAATCCCTTCACGGGTTCAAGGCGCCCCACCGCGCCGATGACGAATTCGTCCATCTTGATACCGAGGGTTTCGCGCGTAGAGGCGCGCCGTTCAACGGCTTGCGCGTAGGGGCTCAAGTCGATGCCGCTGAAGATGGCCTCCCACTGCTCCGGCCGTCCGACCCCGCGCTGGAGATGCTCTTCGATGCCCCGGTGGGTCAAGGCAA
Source organism: Candidatus Hydrogenedentota bacterium (assembly GCA_023384315.1). Taxonomy (GTDB): domain Bacteria; phylum Hydrogenedentota; class Hydrogenedentia; order Hydrogenedentales; family SLHB01; genus JAHDWY01. Next base: position 2,148 of record JAHDWY010000795.1, read on the forward strand.
TGAGCCGGTCGGTCTTCCGCGCGGCCTGCCGTT
>JAHDWY010000796.1 GCA_023384315.1 Candidatus Hydrogenedentota bacterium
AGCATCACCTGCGAACGCGTGTTCGGAGCCGAACATCCGGGCGGATACAAACATCCCGCCTCGATCACCGAACTCGATAACGGCGACCTCTACATCGCGTATTACGGCGGCTCCGGCGAGTACGAAGACGACACCGCCGTCTACGGATCTCGTCTCGTCAAAGGCGACACGCAATGGACCTTCCCCGAAGTCATCGCGGACACGCCGGATCGCGGGGAAGGCAATCCGATTGTGTGGCAAGCGCCCGACGGCGTTGTCTGGCTCTTTTACGTGAACCGCTACGGCGACACCTGGTCCAACGCGCGTGTCAAAGCGAAGATCTCCAAGGACGGCGCGAAGACCTGGTCTGATTCGTTCATGTTCCACATGGAAGAGGGCGCCATGGCCAAGGGCGCGCCCATCGTGTTGAACAACGGGGACTACCTGCTCCCCATGTACATCGAACGCGGCGAAGACACGGAACGGACTGCAGAAGATACTGCGTCGTTTTTCATGCGCTACAACCCCACGGAAAAAACGTGGACCCAGACCAATCTCATCCGTTCGCCCACGGGTAACCTCCAGGCGGAACCCGCGCAGATTTCCGATGAGTACCTCGTCGCGTACATCCGCCGCGGCGGCAACTTCGAACCCACGGAAACCGGCTACACCTTGCGTGCCGAATCCCGCGACGGCGGCTACACCTGGAGCGATGCTGTCGACACGGAATTCAAAAACCCCAATTCCGCCGTCGCCTTCCTGCGCCTGCAGAACGGCCATCTCATGCTGGTCTACAACGACAACATGAACGAGCGCACCCCGTTGACCGTGGCCATCTCGACCGACGACGACAAGACCTATCCCCATCGCCGCGACGTGATGGGCGGCGAAAATACGTATGCGTACCCCTACGCCATTCAAACAAAGGACGGCAAGATTCACATCGTGTGCACCACGAACTTGCGCACGACAATTCTGCATATCAGCTTCGATGAAGCCGCGATTCTGGAGTCGCCCTGGCCGAAAAATCAGCAGGAGTAGGCTGGAGGCTGGAGACCGGAGGCTGAAGGAAGAAGGTCGTGGGCTTTGCCCACGCCCGTCGTTGTTCGTCCGGGTGTGTCCGTGTAGGTCCGTGTAGGTCCGTGTAGGTCCGTGTCTACCGACCCATTCGCGCCAGCACCTCCGCCGCGGCCCGCTCCCCGGAGCGCACCGCGCCCTCCATATAGCCGTTCCACTCGGTCGCGGTTTCCGCGCCGGCCCAGTGGATGCGCTCAATCGGTTCGCGCAACGCATGCCCCAGCGTCGTCATGACGCCGGGCGGCATGAGGCCCACGTAACACCCCCCGGACCACCGTTCGGCCGCCCAGACCTTGTCTATATACTCGATTGGCTGAGCAGCGGGAGGACCGAAGAACTCCGCAAATTGTTTCAACACCGCTGCGCGCCGCTCTTCATCGCTTCGCTCCGCCCACACGCGCGCGTCCGCACCTGAAATGAACCCGACAATCGCGCCCCGCTCGCTCCCTTCAGGCGTATCATCAAAGGTGAATTTCACGGGGCCCACATCGGTCACGACTTCGCCGGACAACCCCGCATCGCGCCAGAATGGGGACTCGTAAACTGCGATGCACTTGATTACCGAACCCATCGGCATGCGCTGCGTCAGTTGCACCCGTGCGGAGGGAAGCTCCGGCCGGTAGTCAATCTCTCCCGCTAGCACGGGCGGGACCGCGACGATGACGCGCTTGCCTTCAAAGGTGCCCCGGTCTGTAGTGACCGTCACGCCGGTGTCCGACTGCCGAATCGCACGAACGGGCGCATTCAGCAAGACCCGTCCGCCCAGCTCGTTTGCCATGCGCTCGGAAACTGCTTGAAATCCGCCGTGAATCCGCGTCTCCTGCGCGCCGTTGACCACCTCGGCCAAGCGGAGAAACCCACCACCGGATCGCAGGTAGAACAGAAAGTGCAGGAAGGACAACTCAGCCGGGTCAGCGGCAAAGATTGCCAACACCGCGGTGTCGAATGTCGATCGCAACATTTGAGACTTAATGGAGCCCTGCTTCCACGTCTCGACGGATATCGAATCCCATTCCTTCGCGCGGGGTGTATCATACGGCGCATCCAACGGGATAGTTTTACACAGGGCATCCAACCGTTTGACGAGTAATTTAAACTCGATAAGACTTGATATCGGTAAGGAC
>JAHDWY010000016.1 GCA_023384315.1 Candidatus Hydrogenedentota bacterium
TTACCGATCGGCGTTGCGCAGGCTTTCGATAGCGTCCAGGTACGAATCGCTTCCATAGATGTAAGAACCGGCGACGAGCACGTTGGCGCCCGCTTCGATGACCGCCTGCGCAGTCGTGCCGTCGATGCCGCCGTCCACCTCGAGATCCCGGTCGCCGAGCATGGCCCGCACGTACTGAATCTTGCGCACCATCTCCGGAATGAACTTCTGTCCGCCGAAGCCGGGATTCACCGTCATGACCAGGACCATGTCGACCGCGTCGATGACAAACTCGATATCGTCTTGCGAGGTGCCCGGATTCAGCACGATTCCGGCCTTGCACCCGCAGTCCTTGATCTTCGAGATGACCCGATGGGGATGGGTCGCCGCCTCGATATGAAAGGAAATGATGTCGGCGCCGGCGTTTGCGAAGTCTTCGATATACGCGTCGGGGTCCGAGATCATCAAATGCACGTCCATCGGCACGGAACAGTGGGGCCGCAAGGCCGCCACCACGGGCGGGCCGATCGTAATGTTGGGGGTGAAATGGCCGTCCATCACGTCCACGTGAATCCAATCGGCCCCCGCGTCAATCACCGCCTTGATTTCTTCGCCGAGACGGCTGAAATCGCTGGCGAGGATAGAAGGTGCAATTTTAAGTTCCGGCACTGCTGGGTTCTCCTGATGCTTCTCCATAGTCGCGAATCACGGGCTCCCCTTCGCCCGTGTACCGGTACGAACGGGCCAAGTCCCCGTCGAGGTAGACCTCCACCGTAATCTCGCTTTGGAATGGGATGGGCTGGCGAATCTTGGTCGTCCCCGGATACTTGGGCGGGAGCCCGTCCACGTAGTACTCCGGCGGAGGAAATGCCGTTCGCCGGGTTCCGTCTGCGTATTCAACGATCATTTGCACTTCTCGTTCAATCCAGGAAGGCGGAGGTATCTCATACTCCACGGTCACTTTCCGCCACGCGCCTTCCACCTGGGTGTTGGTGCGGAATTCGTAGGTGACCAAATCGCCCGGCCGCAGCAACATGCCGGGTTCGGGCGCTTGTTTGATCACCTCGTCGAATGGCGGTTCCGTCCCGTCGAGTTTGATCGGCTTTGCATTGACCTGGAGGGGTTTCAGTTCGGCCTCCGCCTGTTCGGGGGTGAGTCCGATCAGATCCGGCATGTATACTTTGGCCGTTTCAGTGCCCATACCTTCACTCACGAGCAAGTGTACGACGCTGTCCAACGGAACTTCGCGTTCGGCAGGCGGATCTTGCTTGAGCACGGTGTCGGGCCGCGCGGCGTTCGCGATACGCGAGAACTTGGGATCCAACTTAAGCTGCGCCGTTATTAACGCCTGTTCCGCCTGTCTTACTTCCATCCCGACGACGTTCGGCACGACCACGCGGTCCTGGCGGCTGACCGTCGGATAGATTTTGCGGCCCGCGCGGACCACCTTGCCCGCCGCCGGGGACTGATAGACGACGTAGTTCTCGGGATAGTCGCTCACCTGAATGGGCGTTTGGGTTCCCATCTCGAGATTGTTCCGGATGAGGATGTCCATGGCATCCTGGTAAGGACGGTTGACGATGTCGGGCACCGTCACGTATTCACCACCAGCCACGGCCTCGTTGAAGACGTAATAGCCGGAAGCCACCATGATGGCGACGAAGAATACCGTCGCAAAGCTCCAGCGGAGCAGCCACCACACGAACCCGAAGCCGAACATGGAGATCTTCAGGATGCCTTCCGCAATCGCATCAAGAAGAATCCGTCCAAATTGCCGGGTCCGGGGAGGGTCCGATACAGGCCTTTGCTTATTCGCCACTGATTTAGCCATTCAGGTCCGTCTTCCGGGTCCAGGTTGTGCAGGGATTCCGCAACGCGCGCGATCTCCGTGGTCTCTTCCTGCGTGAAAGTGCAAACGGAGTACACGATGCGGCCGCCATTGTCGCAAAGTTGGGCCGCGTACCGCAACAGATCCCGTTGTTTCTCCGCCATGCGCGCCGCATCTTCCTTGCGCGCGCGCCACTTCAGTTCGGGATGCCGGCGTAGCGTGCCGAACCCGGTGCAGGGCGCGTCGAGCAGGACGCCGGAGAATCCCCCGCGAAACGGCGGGCGCAGTCCGTCCGCCGCGACGACCTGAACCCCCGGGGTTCCAAGACGCTCTACGTTTTCGCGAATCTGCGCCAGTCGTCCAAAGCCGATATCGCACGCCGTGATCCGGGCTTCGCCGCCGGAGAGTTCCGCCATGTGCGTCGACTTACCTCCGGGCGCCGCACACACGTCTAATATCCGATCACCCGGCTTCGGTTCCATCAAATGGGCGGGCAACATGGACGCTGCGTCCTGAATCGCAAAATGACCGGACTGAAACAGCTTGGTCTTGAAGGGATTTCCATCGACGACCGTCAACTCTTCCGGGACGGCGCTGGTTTTATCCGCAGTGCAGCCCGCCCGGGCCAGCCCTTCACGCAATGTGTCTATGTCGCTCTTCAGGCGGTTCACGCGTAGGGTGAGCGGCGCCTCTTGATTGGAGGCTTCGCAGATCGCGCGTGCGGTATCGAGTCCGTATTCCTGGATCCAATTCTCGACGAGCCACGTGGGCACCGAATACCGGATACCCAACGCGCCCGATGGATTGCGCGTCTCGTCGGGGAGCTGGACATCGTCGAGCCGTTGAGGGATGCGTTTGAGCACGGCGTTGACCAGTTTCGCCGTGCCCGCGTGGCCCCGTTTCTTGGCGAGGTCGACGCTGGTATGAACCATGGCCGGAAAGGTGACCTGGTTGCAGAATAGCGCCTGAAAAACGCCCATACGTAGAATGATCTGGATAGGAGCGGGCAAATCGTGGAGCGGCTGCCGCAACAGACCGGACAGGACGTGATCGCACAACCGCGTGTGGCGGACGGTCCCGTAGGCCAGTTGGCTGAGGAAACGGCGGCCCCGTTCGGAGATTGGCTTGCGCCGGAGGGTCTTGTTCAGTGCCGCGTCGATATGCGCCCCGCGTTCGTACACGCGCAGCAACACGTCGACCGCGCCGTCGCGGACAATATCGACGATCACGGCACGGACTCGAAACGTTCGCCGGGTGCGACGGCGTGCCCGCGGAGGTAGTCACCCACGGCCATGGGGCGTTTTCCTGGCGGCTGGATTCGGAGAATGGCCAGCGAATCCTTGCCCGTGGAGACGACAAGCCGGTCCTTCTTCGCGCGCGTGATAGTACCCGGCGCGGCCGTCGCCGGTTCATCCAGTACCTCGGACGCGAGGATCCGAATGATGTCGCCATGAAAGGCGCAATGCGCGATGGGCCATGGTTGCGCGGCGCGGACGAGGTTGTGAATCCGCGTGGCCGGTTGGGTCCAGTCGATACGGCCATCGGCCTTCTCAAAAAGCTTGCAGTACGTCGCGGCGCTCTCATCCTGCGGAGTGAAGGTAGCCTCGCCACGATCCACCAAATCGAGAGCGCGGACCATCATCTCGCCGCCCAGCGCCGCAAGTCGTTCGGTCAAGGTTTCCCCCGTATCCTCGGGCTGTATGGGCACGCGCTCTTGCAGAAGGATATCTCCGGCGTCCATCTCCAACGAGATCTTCATGATCGTGACGCCTGTTTCCGTCGCGCCTTCGAGGATCGCCGATTGGATCGGCGACGGCCCCCGGTACTGGGGCAGCAGGCTCGGATGCACGTTCAGGAATCCATGAGGCGGCACATCGAGCAGTGGTTGTTTCAAGATGCGCCCGTACGCCGCCAGCGTGCACACGTCGGGCGCCTGATCCTTCAACCAATGCTCGAACGATCCGTCGTTCAGCTTTTCAGGTTGCACGACGGGAATGCCTCGGTCCAATGCCCACGCCTTGGTTGGCGGCGGCTCCGGCTTTCTGCCACGGCCCCGCGGCCGGTCGGGTTGGCACACCACCGCCTGAACGGTGTGATGTTCCGCAACTGCGGCCAGGGTGGGGACTGCCAGTTCGGGCGTGCCGAAGAATACTGTACGCACGTGCTGCTCCGAGTTTAGGAGTCCGTTGTCTGTAGTCCGTTCTTCCCTCCGGTCTCCAGCCTCCAGCCTCCAGCCTCTCCGACTACGTCAGGCCGGGAATGTTCAATCCGCCGGTCAGCTCCGACATCTTGGCTTTCACGAAAGCCTGCATCTTCTCCATGCCGTCGTTAATGGCCGCACGGATGAGTGTCTCCAGCATTTCCGATTCGTCTTTGTTGATCACTTCCGGGTCGATCTTGATGGAGAGGACCTTCATCTGCCCGTTCACGACGACGGTGACCATGCCGCCGCCGGCCGAGGCCTCCACCGTCTCGTCCGCGAGGGACTCCTTGAATTCTTCCATCCGCTGCTTCATGGCCATGGCCTGTTTCATCATGCCCGCCATGTCGCCCAAGCCGCCTAGTCCTTTTGGTAGCACGGTATATCCCCTGTAGTTGCTGTGAGTTACGGAATGCGACGCTAAAACACGCCGAACCGGTAGTATAGCGGTTTCGCCGCGGAAGTCGCAATGAACGGCCATCAATATGATCCCGCCAGACAGCCCCTGGCAAAAGTCAGTATGTGGCATTCTGTAGCGTCCCGCCTTCCATGGCGGGCGTGTTTTTTCGCAGAACTGCGGCTTCGAGTTCCGCCCGGCATGGAAACCGGGCGCTACAGGACGTATGTCACCGGCTGCTAGTCGGCCTCGCGGTAGACGAGAATGACCGCATCCGGACGTTCGGGCATCGCTACGGGCAGCCCGGCGCCAAGCAAGGCGGCACCGCTGTGCGTGGTCGTCCCGTCCCGCGTGTCGATGTCGTGTACCGCGTATTGCTTCGCCGGGTCAAGACCGTGGAGCGGGAGGCGTGCCGACTCGTAAACACTGGCGTCGCGGCGGAAGGCCTGTACGAACCCGCCGCGCAACGCCTCGTCGTGGAACTGCCAGGCAATCCATTGATCGTTCGCGAGCGTGTACGGCGTCAGCGGGTAGTAGTCGCCGAAGTAATACTTCCCGTAATCCCGCCAGTCGGCGATCTCACGCGATAGTCTGTCGAAGTCGAGCGCGTCGTCGCGCATATCCCAGCAGGCGATGAAGTGGGGACACAGCACGCTGCGGACGAGGTAGGGATCGGTCTTGGACGTCCCGGTGCCGTAGAAAGGAATCCACTCGGACAGGACGTGGGTGTGGCACTGGTTCCCGACGGGTTCCATGATGTAGTCGCTGCGCAACAACGGCACTGCCCGGCGCAGGGTTTCGAGATCGTTGCGGCGGCCGCCGCTGGCGCAGGAGTCGATCAGCATGTCCGGGTGACGCCGCCGGAGTTCGTCCCAATAGGCAAGATACGAAGTGACGTGACGGTTCTCGGTGATGCCGCGCCGGTCTTCGGCATCGTTTCCGCGCCAGTGACCAAGAGGATCCATATTAAAATCCTGGCGGTACAGGTCGATGCCTTCATCGACGAGAATATCATCGACGTGGTTCGTCAGCCATTCGCGCACTTCCGGCTCGCCGAGTTTCAGGAGACCGCCGTTCGCCCCGCCATAGACCCAATCCGGCCGCTCGTCGGCGAGCCAGGTCTGCCTGGCGACCCGCTCCGGTTCAAACCAGAGCAGGGTCCGCATGCCTTTCGCGTGGACGTGGTCGGAGATCTCGCGGAGACCGTTCGGGAAGCGACCACGGTCGACCTCCCAGGTGCCGGTCTGCGGCCAGCCGGATTCATTGATGTACCAGCCCGCGTCCATCCACCAGTAGTCGAGCTTCATGCCGTGGTTGAGATAACTGTCGACGAAGAAAATCTGGTTCTCCGTGTTGGCGTGAATCATCTCGCCGAACTGGTGGGAACTGCACGCCGCGAGTTGGGGGAGGGGAGGCAGCTTGCCGCCGGGGCGCGGCATGTTGTGCGCGATCATCCATTGACGCCACACGTTCTGCGCATGGGTCCGGTCGCCTCGCCAGAACTGGAGCGCGATCATGGGCGTCCGCACTTCCTCGCCCGGGTGCAAGACGAAGTGGGTATCCTCCTGCTTTGCCCGCAGCGTCACGCCGTTGGAGCCGTCGCGTACGAAATCGGCGGTCCACTGTCCGGCCCAACTGACCACGAAGATAAGGCCTTCCTGACCGGCCTGAAGGTTGAAATAGGGGAAGTTGTGCTGCGTGGGCCGCCCGCCCGCATTGGCAATCGTCAAACTCGTGTTGGGTTCGAGGGGCGTAGCGTGGGGTTCATAACTGTCCGCGGTGCAATTGTCCCCCGTGTGGTGGTGCAGGATGAATTCGTCGGCACTACTTCGCTGAATGCGCGTGTCGATCGCCTGGAGATCGGTGATGAGCGGTGTGTCCGCGTCGCCATTGTTGCGCAGGTAAACCGTCAATTCAACCGTGGGGAAGTCCGAGTAGTGAACGCCTTCGCACCGGACCTCGAGTTTGGTCTTGGGATCGGTATACGTAATCGTATGCGCGGTACGCGTTTCGTCGATGCGCTTTTCCGAACGCGTCGCGTTCCAGTCCTTCAGGAAGTCGCGCGACGGCACGCCGTCGTAGGTGAACGAGAAGAACGGATCGGACGTGTACGGCTCCTTCTGCGCGGCCACGACGGGGACATCGCCGAGCGGAAGGACTTCGCCGCTTGTCAGTTCGACTTCCGCGTTCGCCCAGTCCGCCTGGTCGCAGGAGATTCCGTCGCCGCCGTCTTCCACGATCAGCGTGAACTCCGACGCGCCGTCCAGCGCGACCTCGACGGGCACCACCGGCATGCCCTCGCGCAATAGGGGCGAGCGCCACACCTCCTTGCCTTCAACCTGCACCGCGAAAACTACGCTGCCGCGGCCGCCCGAAGTCTGGTCGTTCGAGTCCACCCCAGCGACCGCGCGAAACGTCTTGGCGGGACCGCCCGTTCGCACGATGACTTCGCTGTTGGCGTGGCAAAACAATCCCCGCGAGTATTGCTGCCCGCCCATCCGCATTGGCTTGCCGTTGCGGCTGTTCTGCTGCACGGGATCGTTGTTCGCGATGACGTGTAACGATGGTTGCGCGGTATCGCTCGTCGCCACCGCCCCGGAAAACTTCGCCGTCGCCCACTGCCGCGCTTCATCCATCGCCGCAGGCGCAGGTGTCGCACCGAACGCCAGCGTCGCCCCCAAAACGAACGTAAGTAGAGTATTCATTGACTGGTCCTCCCCGGATATTGACACTACTCCAAATGCGCCCCCGCCGTCACCTCCGCGACAGAATCCGTTCGTGAAACCCTGGCTGAGGAAATCCAACGCGATTGAATCACGATGGGCGCCCCTGTATATCTGCGCCAGGATGAACCACTCTTCGGGGCAGAAACTTCGTCGATTCGGCGCGCGTTTTATCGCGTACCTGTGGGCGTCGCCGAATACGCTGCTGGGTGCGCTCGCAGCCTTGGTTTTGCTCTGCCTGGGCGGGCGCGCGCGGGTGGTGTCCGGCGTTGTCGAGGTTGGCGGGGGATGGGGCGGCCGGGCCATCGCGTCCTTTCCACGCAAGTTGTCCTTCAACGCGATGACCCTCGGCCACGTTGTTATCGGCGTCAGCGAATCGGCGCTTATCGCATCCCGTGAGCATGAGTGGGTGCATGTGCGGCAGTACGAGCGCTGGGGGCCGTTCTTCCTTCCCGCGTATGCGCTGTCGAGTCTGTGGCAGGTCCTTCATGGCCGCCGCGCCTATTGGGACAACGCGTTCGAACGCGAAGCCTACGCACAGGACCTGCAGCGACAGGCGGGGCGCAGCACATCGACTGAGGCGAAGTAGTCCCCAATACGCGCACTCCACATGAGCTATACTTACGCCGCTCCAGTTGGGGTCGAAGTCTACGGGGGAATTGTTATGAGAGCAATCGCATTCTTGAGTCTGATGGTTGGCGCAATGTGCGCGATGGCGCAGGACGTGCCGCAGCCAAACAGCAACCGGGCCGAATGGATGTACGAGGCGCAATGGGGCGTGTTCTGTCATTACCTCTCCGATATTGCGTTGAAAGGCCTCGAACCCACGCCGGAGAACTGGAACGCGGTCGTCGACAGCTTCGATGTGGACGCGTTGGCGGACCAGTTGGCCTCCGTGCATGCCAAGTATTTCGTGCTGACCCTCGGCCAGAATTCCGGCTACTACTGTTCGCCCAACGCGGCCTATGACCGATTCGTCGGCAATGACCCAAGCACCTGTTCGCGGCGCGACCTCGTCGCGGACCTCGCGGATGCCCTCGCGCCGCGTGGCATCCGGCTCATGGTCTACCTGCCCGCGGGCGCGCCGGACCGCGACCCGAAGGCCATGGCAGCCCTCGAATGGGCGCCGGGCAAGTACCCCATCTGGAGCCATCCCGAAGGCGGGCCCGATGGCGGCGACCCGCGCTTCGACGCGTTCCAGCGGAAGTGGGAGGCGGTCATCGCCGAATGGTCCACGCGCTGGGGCACGAAGGTGTCGGGCTGGTGGTTCGACGGGTGCTACTATCCCATCGCCATGTACCAACACGACGACCCGCCGAACTTCGCCAGCTTTGCCGGAGCCGCCCGCACGGGCAACCCGGACAGCGTCGTCGCCTTCAACCCCGGCGTGTTTGACCCCGTCATCACGTTGTCCTCCGAAGAGGACTACACCGCCGGCGAGATCAACGACGCGGAGAAGGTCCAATGTCCCGGCCGCTGGCTGAACGGCGCTCAGTTCCAGATGCTGAGCTTCCTCGGCCCGCAGTGGGCCGGCAGTCCCCCGCGTTACTCCGACGACACCGTCATCGCCATCACCCGCCGCATCATCGGCGACGGCGGCGTCGTGACCTGGGAAGTCCCCATCAGCGCCACGGGCCTCATTCCCCCGGAGTTCATGGCGCAGCTCAAGGCAGTGGGCACGTCGCTGGAGCGCGAGCCGGTCGAGCGGGAGTGATTGCGGATTGCGAACTGCGGATTGGAGATTACAAGGTTGACAAGGGGCGGTGACGGTTTCAAGGAGCACGGGCGTCCCGCCCGTGGACCGTCGGCCATGCTTTGGGCAGATTGTACGTCAGGCGTGAATAGGTATCGCAGGAACAAATAACACGGGCGAGACGCCCATGCTCCTTACTGCCGAATCACGGGCTGGAAGCCCGTGGCACCTCGTTGGCGAAGTACTAGTTGACCGTGGAGAGCGCGGAGAGCGCAGTGATCGTCCGCTCGGTCATGGGCCATTTGCCGGGGTAGGGGATGAATTCGGTGTGGCCGTCTTTGTAAAGGACGCAGCCGCCGATGACGGGTTTGGACAGGGGGACCGGCACGCCGAGCCAGAGGCCGAGCGGGCCGGGGTAGGGGTGGGGGCGCTCGATCAGCACGGGGATCTCGGCGTCCCGGAGGCGCAGGAACTCCCATTTGGGTTTTTCCTGTTCATCACCGGTGAAGTAGCCGTGACGTCGCAGCATGCCGTCCAAGCGTGTCAGCCGTTTGATCGGCAGGTCGACGGGCAGGTCGGTGGCGAAGCCAGTCCCTTCCGTGATTCGCTGGCGGTAGGCGTCCGCAAATGCTTCAACCGTTTCGTCGTCCCAAACGACGTAGCCGAGATACCAATAGCTGGAGTTCCCGAGAATGTAGGCATCCGAACGTGGACTGTCTGCTTGCGTGTGGTTTGGGTCTGCGGGACTGATGAGGATGGAGACGTCCGATTGGTGCTCGGGAAAGAGGGTTTCGTCTTTGAACATGAGTCGGCCGGGTTCCGGAGACAGTTCGGGGTAGTAGTCGTCCTGCGCGTACATCGCGAACGCTATCCCAAGAGATTTGAGATTCGTCGCCGCGCGGAAGTCCGCGGAGCGCATGGCCCAACCGGCTGCGGCGAACAGGGCGATGAGGCCAACTGGCATCGAAGCGATGACTACATACAGGACCAGGCGCATTTTGCGATCGATTGGCACTCTCCACAAGCCCTCCCTGCGTCTGCCCGTTCGCCTGTCCAGTCGTTCATCAGTATACTTCATCGAACGTAGCGTGGCTCAGTACGTTTCTTTTCCAATTCGTTCATAGCGCAGACCAATAACTCATCTATACCCATCCGCGGGTTTGACGTTCTAGATTACATGATGTACGCTATATTGTACGTTTACTTGTGCAAGGAGGTGTACATGCCGAGCTTCAGAGTCGATCAGGATATCCGGCCGTTGTCGGAGTTTCGGGCGGGGGTCGCGTCTTTTGTGAAACAGATTCGGGAAACGGGACGTCCGATGGTGTTGACCCAGCGGGGGCGGGGCGTGGCCGTTCTGGCGGAAGCGGGCGAGTACGAACGGATGCGGGAACGCCTCGAACTACTCGAAGAGGTCTATCAAGCGGAAGAACAACTCGCAGCGGGGAAAGGGGTACCCCATGAGCGCGCGCGAGCAAGGATACTCAAGAAGATCATCCGATGAAGATCGTGTGGTCGCCGTTGGCGCTGGAACGGGTCGAGGAGATTGCCGCGTACATTGCGCGCGACAATCCCGACGCGGCGGTACGTTGGGTGGAAGAGTTGTTTGATCGGGTAGATCAATTGAACGCTTATCCGGCGAGCGGCCGGGTTGTCCCCGAGATCGGCGTGTCTCGAATCCGCGAAATTGCACATGGGGCATACCGCGTTCTTTATAGCGTATCGACCAAGGTCGAGATTCTTACCGTGCGTCGCGGCAGTCAGATCCTGCGCGACCATGATGTCGGAGAGTGAGTTTGTCGGACTAGAACACGCTTCACAAGCTGGAATCCAACCGGACACGAAGCGCTGAACAACTCACATTTATTATCAGCACAATCGAGGAGAACTGTGTGAAACAGGGTGACGTCATTTCGAGACAATTGGACGGTAGCCAATGGGCAGTCATGAAGATACTCGAAATAGACGAGTGTTCGGATGGCAGTGAGGTGTTCCATTGCTTGGTATACGAACCAGCGAATAGCAAGCCATCAGAACTCGATCGAAATTCTCGCAAAGTTGCGGTATGGCACAGTCCTATGAACGGGTCGGAAATTAGTTCGACGTGGGAAGTTTTGGATTCAGAGGGGATCGCGGCAGAGGACCTGAAAGGATTTCACTACTTTCTGAAGCGAACCGACTTTCCCCGTTATCTTTCTATGACGGGACTAGATGGCGAGGAGGTAACCGGGATGGCGAACCAATACTACCAGGAAGCGATCGTATGCGGCGATGCGGGAGAACTGGACGATGCGATTGAAGGGTACACGAAAGCCATCGAAGAATTCCCTCTCTTTTATGAGGCAATCGACAACAGAGCGTTTTGTTACATGGAAAAGGGGGACTACGAAAGCGCGCTACTTGGATTCGAAGAATCATTGGCTATAAATCCAGACGGCATTCATGCGTACTTTTCGCGGGGCGAATGTCTTCTCAAGCTTCGGCGTTACGATGAGGCCGAGGAGGTGTTTGTGTCCGGAAAAGGTAAGTTTCCTGAGCATCGAGGAGAATTCGGTAAGTTTCTGTTGAAGACGAAGTTGAGTAGGACGGCAGATTCCAGGTTAACGGAGATTCAGGGCAGACCTTGGTGGAAGTTGTGGTAGGCGCGCGCGGTACGTTGGAGAGTTCAGCCGTGGAACGATATGAGACGGTAAACATGGCTTCCGGTGGGGTGGCGCTCGTGCTCGAACCGTCGGCCAACTGGGAGGAGTTTGCTAGATACGCGTCGGTGTGGGCGGACAAGCTGAATGCAAAGCGGCGCGCAGATCCAATTATTTCGGTAGATGAGTGTCTTCTCGAAGTACAAATTGACGGCGGCCAATTTTGGATTACCTACGACGACTACCAGTCGGCCATTCACCTCGAGCCGAAAGATGGTAAGTACAACGACATCGTTTACACACTCCAGCGGCGCTTACGCGGCGACGCGTAGTTCTAGGCACGGGACCGCGCTGAACGTGCCAAATCGCGGGGATTGGTGGTTCGTGAGCACGAGGTAGCATGCTTACACGGGCGAAACGCCCATGCTCCTTTTCTGAGAAATTAAGTTCTGGAAGCCCTTGGCATCGCGTCAATCTTCCAATACGCATTGCGCGGGTCTAGAATATCTCCCGTTAGCGAACGTGATTCCAATCTTGCAGTCGCGGAGCAATCCGGTAGAGAGGGGTTGTTTTGAGTAACGTGAAGCATCGGATATTGGTGGTGGGCGTGGGGTCGATTGGGGAGCGGCACACGCGATGTTTTCTGGCGACGGGGCGCGCGGAGGTCGGTATATGCGAGTCGGTCGTGGAACGTCGGGACGCAGTGGCGCAGCAGTATGAGGTCGCGGGGGCGTATGGGGCGTTGGATGAGGCCTTGGCGGAACCGTGGGACGCGGTGCTGGTGGCGACGCCGGCGCATACGCATATCGCCGTTGCGTTGGAAGTGGCGAGTCGCGGCATCAACCTTCTGATCGAAAAACCGTTGTCGACGTCGCTTGATGGCATTGATGCGTTGCAGGCGCTGGTGCGGGAGAAGGGTTTGATTGCGGCGGTGGGGTATCAGTACCGGGCGCATCCCGGCGTGCGCAGCATGAAGGAGGCGCTGGACTCGGGGCGCTTCGGGAAACCGCTCCAGGTGTACGGGGCCATCGGGCAGAGCTTTCCGTTCTATCGTCCCGCGTATCGCGACGTGTATTTCGCGCGGCGGGAACACGGCGGCGGCGCGATTCAGGATGCGATTACGCATTTGTTGAATCTGGCGGAGTTCCTGGCGGGGCCGATTACGCGATTGGCCGTCGATGCCGATCATCAGGCGCTGGAGGGCGTCACCGTGGAAGATACGGTGAACGTGATTGCCCGGCACGGCGATGTGATGGCGAACTACACCTTAAACATGTATCAACATCCGAATGAAACGCAGATCACGGTCGTGTGCGAACACGGCACGCTGCGATTTGACTTGCAGCAGAAGCGGTGGCGTGCGATGACCGAACCCGAGGGACCTTGGGAGGACCACGTGTACGAGTTGAAAGACCGGGACTCGTGGTACGTGGCGCATGCGGATGCCTATCTGGACGTGTTGGAGGGGAAGGCGGAGTTGCTGTGCCCGTTGGAAGATGGCATCCAGACCTTGCGCGTCAACCTCGCCGCGCTGGAATCCGCGGAGACGCAGACCTGGCAGCGGGTGGGGCCGTAGCGCGAGAGCGGGGAGAACATCCCCCTCGGCCCTTCGGGCCTGCCCCCTTCGAAGGGGGAATCGCGTTCGCTCTGCTCCGCGATCTGATGCGGGAGAGTAATGGCGAGTACGAGATGTCATTCGTGCAAATCGATGCGTTGATATTGCGAGACACCCTCGTCGAAGGGGGAATCGCGTTCGCTTTGCTCCGCGGTTTGGCGCGGCCAAGTAATGGCGAGTATGAGATGTCATTCGTGTAATGGAAGACGTTGGAATTGCGGAATTCCCCCTTCGAAGGGGGATCAAGGGGGATGTTGTTTTCGGGTTTGGGCGTGCGTGTGATTGGAACGCTTGAACGTTATTTACCGAGCAGGTCGCTCGACGAGTAAAAAGGAATTCGTGTCGTGAACGTATTAGAACTGTTTTCGCTTGACGGCAAGACGGCGGTGATCACCGGCGGCGCCGGGTTGTATGGGCGGCAGATCGTGCGTGCGCTGGCGCAGGCTGGGGCGCACACGTATGTGGCGTCGCGCAATGTGGCGGCGTTGGAAACGCTGGCGGAAACCTTGGCGGGGGAGGGGCTCACCATTCATCCGCGCCAACTGGATCAGGGCGACGAAGCGAGCGTGCTCACGCTGCGCGACCACATCCGGTCGGAGCGACCCACGGTCGATGTGCTCGTGAACAATGCCGTGCTGCGTCCGGTCAAGGGGTACGACGACGATGCCGCGAACTTTGATTTAAGCATGCACGTGAATGCGACGGGGCTGTTCATGATTACGCGGGCCTTCGGCGATGTGATGGCCGAACAGGGCAGCGGCTCGATCGTCAATATCGGGTCCACGAAAGGGATGATCGGTCCAGACCCCACCATCTACCGGGGCACCGACATGACCGGTTGGCATCCCGATTACTTCTTTCACAAAGGCGGGATGATCAATTTCACGCGGTTCATCGCGAGTTACTATGGCGGGCGGAATGTGCGATGTAACTGCCTTTCGCCGGGGGGATTTCAGGAAGAGAGCCATCCCGAGGCCTTCGTGCGTCAATACAACGATCGTACTTGCCTGGGGCGTATGGCCAACAGCACGGACCTCATGGGCACGGTCGTGTTCCTGGCCAGCGACGCGTCCGCATATTTGACGGGCGCGAACATTCCGGTTGATGGCGGGTATACCGTCAAATAGGTTGAGGAGATCGACATGTATTTCTTTCGTGTGACGCGCGTCGTCGCGCTGCTGCTTTGTTCGGCAGCCGTTGTCTACGCGCAGCCGCAACAACAGGACCTCTTCTATCAAGGTATGAACGGCGTGCCGGTGTATCGCATACCGGCCTTGGCCGTCACGAACAACGGGGTCGCCGTGGCCATCTGCGATGCGCGCGCCGATACCGGGCAGGACCTGCCGAACGATATCGATATCGTCATGCGGCGCAGCACCGATTCCGGGGAGACGTGGAGCGAACCGCGGGTGATCTCCGATTTCGGCAAAGAGGGCGGCGGCGATGCGGCCCTGCTGGTGGATCGGGAGACTGGACGGCTCTGGTGTTTCCTCACGTACGCGCCGGACGGCGTCGGCGTGAGGACCAGCAAGCCGGGCGTCGCGGGCGATACGTTTCAACTGCACCTCATGCACAGCGACGATGAAGGCGAAACCTGGAGCGAGCCGCGTAACATCACTGCGGACGTGAAGAATCCGGAGTGGGAGGCGGTCTGGTCCTCGCCGGGGCGCGGGTATCAGGACGATGCGGGGCGCTTGTATTTCCCGCTGAGCCGCAAGTCGGGTGAGGACGTTTTCAGCCACTTCATCTATAGCGACGACCACGGCGACACCTGGCACATGGGCGGTCCCGCGGGTGAAGGCACGAACGAGTGGATGCTGGCGGAACGGCCCAACGGCGATCTGCTCGCCAACATGCGCAGCGGCGACGGCGAGCACCGTCGCAAGGTGGCGACTTCGTCCGATCGCGGAAAGACGTGGGAGGGATTCGGCAATCATCCCGAACTTGTGGAACCGGAGTGCCAAGCCTGTCTCATCTGGGCCGACCCGGAAACGAAGGCGTTGCTCCTGTTCTCCAATCCGGCCGACACCGAGCGCCGCAAACTGACCGTGAAGGCCAGTCGCGATGGCGGGGAAACGTGGCCGATTGCGAAAGTGATCCACGAAGGCCCGGCCGCCTATTCATGCATGGCGGTCATGCCTGACGGGCAAATTGGCATCCTATATGAAGGCGGCCCCGATACGCCATACCGAAAGATTGTGTTTGCGAAGTTTTCGTTGGAGTGGTTGGTCGAGTGAAGGCTTTCGTGTGGTATTCTAGGGTCTGGTGGAACTTTCAAAGCGAATTGAAAGAGTGCGGCGAGTCCATTGATGAAGAAACACCGAACCAAATCAAATGACGGCAAGTTTGATAGGTGGCTCGAGAACGATCCGCGATTTCTAGCCCGGATTGTGAAGGCGCGTAAAGATATTCGCGAAGGCAAAGGAATCAGGCTGGAGGACGTATCGACTTCGGAAACCAGTCTAGTATGAAGGCAGAGTACGATTTCTCCAAAGGCGTCAGAGGCAAGCACTACCGTGCTTACCGCGCCGGTCACGCCGTTCGCATTAACAAGGCATGTCCGCCTAACGTGTAGGCCGTGGGATAGCCGATTCGCAGCCCATAGAGCACGGCATTGGATCGTTTCTTCAATGCCCGTTTCGTAGCCTGCAAATCGTCTTCGTCCAACTCGTACTCGCCGGACTCAATGTCAATGACAACGAATTTGCCCTTGTTGCCTGGTTCGACACTCGGGCGAATGCGACGGTCATAAATCGCTTCGCCGCGCGATTCGATTTCCTCGGGCGTGTACTGAGGATAAGACATGTGTTGATCCTCATGGTCGCGGTTGACTTTGTCTAATGACATTCTACCAGATGTCTGCCTTTATGAACCATCCCCGCCTGTTGTGGTATAGTCTCGTTTTCTCTGTCTGATGCCTGAATTTTCGCTTAATTTCCGGGAGGTTTGGAACCCATGTCGAGCGGGACGTACGACCATAACGCCATCGAATCGAAGTGGCGCGCGTACTGGTTGGAGAACAAGACGTTCAGGAGCGAGGTCGATGACTCCAAGCCCAAGTACTACATCCTCGACATGTTTCCTTATCCCAGCGGCGACGGATTGCACGTGGGGCATCCGCTCGGCTACGTGGCCACGGACATCATCGCGCGCGCGAAACGCATGCAGGGGTTTAATGTACTTCACCCCATGGGGTGGGATGCGTTTGGGCTACCGGCGGAACGCCACGCCATGCGTACGGGTGAACATCCCGCCATCATCACGAAACGGAACTGTGACAACTTCCGCCGGCAACTGCAATTGCTCGGGCTTTCCTACGACTGGGATCGGGAAATCGACACGACCGATCCCGGCTACTACAAGTGGACGCAGTGGATTTTCCAGGTGCTCTTCGAACGCGGGCTTGCGTATCAAATCGAAGCGCCTGTGAACTGGTGTCCCGCCATCGGTACCGTGCTCGCCAACGAGGAAGTGAAGGACGGCAAGTACGTGGAAACCGGCGACCCGGTCGAGAAGCGGATGATGCGGCAGTGGATGCTGAAGATCACCGCCTACGCGGAACGCTTGCTCGCGGATCTCGACACGCTCGAATGGCCGGAGAGCGTGAAGTCCATGCAGCGCGAATGGATCGGCAAGAGCGAAGGGGCGGACGCGGTTTTTCGGGTTACGGGGACGGATTTGACGTTCACCGTCTTCACCACGCGGCCCGACACGCTATTTGGCGCGACGTATTGCGTGCTTGCGCCGGAGCATCCGTTGACACTCCAGATCACGTTGGACACGCAGCGCGCGGAGGTGGAAGCCTACGTGCAGGCGGCGTCGAAACGGAGCGCCCAGGACCGCATGCAGGCGGAGCGCGAGAAGACGGGCGTGTTCACCGGCGCCTATGCGGTCAACCCGGTTAACGGCAAAGAGATTCCCATCTGGACGGCGGACTACGTGTTGGCAGAGTATGGCTATGGCGCGATCATGGCGGTGCCCGCGCACGACACGCGCGACTACGAGTTCGCCACGAAGTTCGGATTGCCCATCGTCGAAGTGGTGAGCGGGGGAGACATCACTCACGAGGCCTACACGGGCGACGGCGTGCTCGTGAATTCCGAGATCATCAACGGGCTGAGCGTGCCCGACGCGAAGCAGAAGATCTGCGTGTGGCTCGAAGAACGCGGACTCGGCAAAGGCACGGTGAACTACCGTCTGCGCGACTGGCTGTTTTCGCGGCAGCGGTACTGGGGCGAACCTATCCCGCTGGTCACGCTGGAAGACGGAACGGTCCGCGCGGTGCCCATGGAAGACTTGCCGGTCATGCTTCCCGAGTTGGACGAGTACAAACCGACGGAAGACGGTCAGCCGCCATTGGCCCGCGCGACGGATTGGGTGCATACGACCGATTCCGAAACCGGCAAGCCGGCCCTGCGCGAGACGAACACCATGCCGCAGTGGGCGGGATCGTGCTGGTACTACCTGCGCTTTGTCGATGCGCGCAACGAACAGGCCGCGTGGTCGAAGAAGGCGGAGCAGTACTGGATGCCGGTCGATCTCTACGTGGGCGGCACGGAACACGCCGTGTTGCACCTGCTCTACGCGCGGTTCTGGCACAAGGTGCTCTATGACGCGGGGTACGTGTCGACCATCGAGCCCTTCTCGCGGCTGTTCAACCCGGGCAAGATCCAGGCCCACTCGTATCGCGACGCCAACGGCAAGTACTACGTCCCGGAGCAGGTCGAGAAGCGTGGCGAG
>JAHDWY010000797.1 GCA_023384315.1 Candidatus Hydrogenedentota bacterium
TGCGAGGAGGTTTGTCCGACTTCGCCGAAGGCCATTCAAACGAAAGACGTTGAAGCCAAGGACGTGTACGGCAACATCGTGGTGTTGAACAAGCCGTTCATGGTACCGGACCTGTGCATCGGGTGCGGGATCTGCGAGCACGAGTGTCCGGTAAAGGATGACCGCGCGGTTTATGTCACGGCCGTCGGAGAGAGCCGGTCCAATGAACGGAAACTGCTGCTGAAGAAACGTGGCGAAACACAGGCGTGAGTTCTAACCGGGAGAGAAGGAACCTTCGCATGAAGAGTGCAATGGATAGACGATCGTTCATGAAAGGGGTTGCCATGGGCGGGGTTGGCGCCGGTGTTTCGGGCCTCGCGGCAACCACGGCAGAGGCGCAGGGCGCGGACGCGGCGGCGGCGAGCACGGTGCCGCGCCGGCAATTGGGCACGACGGGTGAGACGATCCCGATCATCTTCATGGGGGGATCGCGCACGTTCGACATGAAATACGACCGGTCGCTGCATCGGGCGCATGGATTCGGCATCGAGTACATCGATACGGCGGAGAAATACGGCGGCGGCCAGTCCCAGAAGGGCGTGGCGGTCTTCCACAAGCAGGTCGGCCGGGACAAGGTCTGGATCACGACCAAAGTCGAGATGGAAGGCGAGCGGACGACGGGTGAAGGATTGAAGAAGGGTCTGGACGACTGCCTCGCCGACCTCGAAACCGACTACGTCAACATGTTCTTCATGCACATGATCCAGGACCCGCGTTATCTCGATCCCGAGTTCATCAAGGCCGGCGACGACATGAAAAAGAGCGGGAAGACGAAGTTCTTCGGCTTTTCCTGCCATCACGGTAATGTGCCGGAGATGATATCCAAGGCGGCGAGTGTCGGGGGTATCGACGCGATCATGTTTCGCTACAACTTCCGCCAGTATGGGGACGTGGAGTTGAACAAGGCGATGGACGCCGCGAAGAAGGCGGGAATCGGACTGCTCGCGATGAAGACCCAGTCGTCCGTACCGGAGGATTTGGAGAAGGTTGTCGAGTTTCAGTCCAAGGACTTCACCCTGCCGCAAGCGAAACTCAAGGCGGTGTGGGCCGATGAGCGGATCGACGGCTGCGTCAGCCAGATGGATAACTTGCAGATACTGGAGGAGAACGCGACGGCCGCGATGTCGCCGGTGAACCTGACGATGACCGAGTTTCATCAGTTGAACCGGCTGGCGCGCATGACGGCGCCGTACGCGTGCCTGGGATGCAATCAAATCTGCGAAGGCAAAATTGCCGGGAAGCTCAAGGTTGCGGATGCGCTGCGGTACCTTATGTATCACGAGTGCTACGGCGATCCGGAGACGGCGCGGTTGCTATACAATGCGCTGGGCGTGGAAGAACGGGATTATGAGCGGGTCGATTTGGCCGAGGCGATCAAGGCATGTCCGCAGGGGATTCGTATCGATGAGCGCCTGCGCAAAGCGCGTGCGGTGCTGACGGCGTAAATCGTTTAAATGTGTAGCGCAGGCGTCCCCGCCTGCATTCTGAGAAAAACGAGCGTCTACAAGGAATGCAGGCGAGGACGCCTGCGCTACGTTTACGAACCCTACGTGAAGTAGCGGGGCGCTTCTTTTACGGCCGAGAGATTGGCTTCGAAGTGCTCGAAGTTCTGCATGTCGGAGTTGACGACGTCCACGCCATTGGCGAGGACGTAGGCGTAGCTTCGTTGGAACGGCGTCAACGGGGCCTCCAGCACCTTCTGGTCGTAGTAGCGGTCGAAGGCGGTCGCGTCGTTCTTCCCGCCTGCGCCGGGGCTGGCGAGGAACCGGGCGGCTTTCATGCCGACGAGGCCGATGCCGGCTTCGCGCGCGCGATCGAGCACGGGACGAAGGTTGGTCATCGAGGCGGTGCCGGCCAAAATGCTCTTTGAATCCCAGTCGTACCAGCCGGCGGGGGTGATGGCGATCATGGCGAGGCTGTACCAGCCGGTGTCGATCATGGCTTCCAGAACCTGTTGCGCCTGCTTGTGCGTGCTGACGCCGAAGTGGCCGATCTTGCCGGCCTGTTTCGCGTCGAGAAAGGCTTGATGGACTTCTTCGCTGCGGACGATGGCGGGTTCCCCGACGGCCATCAGGTAATAGGCGTCGATGTAGTCGGTGTCAAGATCGCGCAGGCTGTTCTCGAGGAGTCCGGTCC